>URWJ01000061.1 GCA_900551535.1 uncultured Granulicatella sp.
ACGCAGAATTAATCACTGCTTTCAACAACGGTTTGAAAAAACTAAAAGAAAGCGGTAAGTATGATGAAATCATCAACAAATACACAACGAATGCTAGCGAAAACACTGAAGCAACAAGCATTCTAGGTTTAATCAAAACAAACTGGCACACTCTTGCAACTGGTTTATGGAACACAATTGTTTTAACCGTTGTTGCTTTAATCTTTGCAAGCTTAATCGGTATTATCTTCGGTTTAATGAAAACTAGCCAAAACAATATTGTACAGGCTATCGCAGGATTTTACATTGACATTATCCGTGGTGTTCCACTAATCGTTTTAACATTCTTCATTTACTTTGGAATTCCACAAGCATTTGAAATTACGATGCAACCATTCGTCGCAGGTGTCATCACCCTCAGCTTGAATGCTTCTGCTTATATCGCAGAGATCATTCGTGGTGGTATCCAAGCTGTTGATAAAGGTCAATACGAAGCCTGTATGAGTTTAGGCCTTCCATATTCAAAGAGCATGCGTAAAGTAATCTTACCGCAAGCGATTCGCATTATGGTTCCTTCATTTATTAACCAATTTGTCATCACATTGAAAGATACTTCTATCCTTTCAATTATCGGTATTGCCGAATTAACACAAACAGGTAAAGTCATCATCGCTCGTAACTTACAATCAAGTCAAATGTGGTTAATTGTCGGCGTGATGTACTTAATCGTGATCGTTCTATTAACGAAACTATCAGCTCACTTAGAAAGGAATTTAAAATAATGGCTATTATCGAAGTTCAAAAACTACAAAAGAAATATGGCGACTTAGAAGTATTAAAATCCATCGACCTTTCTATTGAGGAAGGCGAAGTAGTTTGTATTATCGGGCCTTCAGGTTCTGGTAAATCCACTTTCCTTCGTTGCTTAAACCGTCTTGAAAAAATCAATAGCGGGCACATCATCATCGACGGCTATGATTTAACAGACAAAAAAACAAACTTAAATAAAGTTCGTGAGGAAATCGGAATGGTGTTCCAACACTTCAACCTCTTCCCTCACCTAAGCGTTCTAGAAAATATCATTCTTGCACCGGTAGAATTAGGTCGTGAGACAAAAGAAGCTGCAACTGAACATGCGATGGAACTTCTAGGCATGGTTGGTCTTGCAGACAAAGCGGATGTCTCTCCTAAATCTCTTTCAGGTGGTCAAAAACAACGTGTGGCTATTGCCCGTGCACTTGCAATGAAACCGAAGATGTTATTATTCGATGAACCAACTTCAGCACTCGACCCTGAGATGGTTGGGGATGTATTAGAAGTAATGCAAAACCTAGCTAAAGAAGGGATGACGATGGTTGTGGTAACACACGAGATGGGATTTGCGCGTGAGGTTAGCGATCGCGTTATCTTCATGGATGGTGGTTATATCATCGAAGAAGGAACTCCTGAAGAAGTGTTTGGTAACCCACAAAACGAACGTACTCAAAACTTCTTAAACAAAGTCTTACATTAAAATCAACACTGCTCCTGGTACCAATTGGTGCTGGGAGCTTTTTTGTGCGATAAATATGTGCTAGAAGAAATAATACTTTATTGGTGCTCTTCAAAAGGAAAAAGATAGACTTACGTCTTTTTGTTTTTTATTGAAAGAGTCATAGTGGGGCAACGGCGCAAGCCTAGGTCTTGCACCTTTGAAGCTTCAAAGCTGGAGTAAGGAATCAATTCCTAACTCCAGCTAATTCACATTCAATGCTATTCCCCACTATTCTTTCAATAAACAAAAAGACTCGTCTATCTTCTTAGCTTTTTGATGGAGCATTGTTTCTTCTACCTTGTATTTATGTTGCAAAAAATTCAGCACATTTGTGTAGTGCAGGTATTTTAATCAGCTTTGTCCAGTTTTGGTGTTTTGTGGCTCAAACACTCCAAGGTTCTTCGACAAGAAAACCACCTCCACTCCGAGGAAAACAAATACTCAAAATTATCATATATGATAATTTTGAGTATCTACATTCTACTTCACTTCAGATTTTGATAATGGCACGATGGCTAGTGTTTTTCCTAAGCATCCTAGAATCTTTAATAAGGTATCTAGTTGCGGCGTACTCTTCCCCGTTTCAATTCGAGCGATAACGGGTTGTTTCACTCCACTTAATTCTTCTAATTGTTTTTGGCTAATTCCTAATTCTTTTCTTGCGCGAATGAGTTCACTAATAATAGCGACTCTTAAATCAGTAGAAGCGATTTCTTCTTGTGTAAATAAATCATTTCTAATATCTTTCCAATTACTTCCGATTGCTGTTTTACTCATCTTCTCACTCCCAATCTTTTAAATTTTCTCTCACCGATATTATAACTCAAAAGTTATCAATTTTAAATACTTTTAAGTTATTATGCTTTAAAAATAAAAAAATCATTATAATGTATACATTATAATGATTACTTAAAAAGACCGAGCGGCTGCTCGGTCTTTACTAGTGACATTCAGTTTGGACACCATCAATCATGTCTTGGATGGTGCGTTTGTTATAGAAATTAATTTGTTGTTGGATTTGTTCTTCTTGCAATTTGCCCATAACGCTTCCCATTCGGGTACTCACAAGGCAGGTTGGGTCGGCAGCTTCTTTGAAGGCTTTTTCCAAGCGTTCATCCTCAGATACTAATAAGAAGATTTCTCCAAGTCGAACTTCTTTTGGATTACCTTGCCACTGGTAACCACCTTGTTTTCCCGCAGTGGTTGACACCCATCCTTTCTTCACCGCTTGGCTCATCAATTTTCGAACAATCGCAGGGTTGCTACAAGCATTAAACGCAAGGTCTTTACTTGAATAACGATTGTCGTGATGAATTGCCAGGTACGTTAGGCAGTGAATCATTACGATAAAGTCATTTCCCATAATAATCCCTACTTAATTAAGCCGAATACGTCGTTTAAAGCTTCTGCCATTGTTGGGTGAGTGAAGATTTGATCGCGAAGAACTGTGTAAGGTAAGTTTGCGTTCATTGCAGTTGCGATAATGTTAATCACTTCATGTGCTTCTTCAGCGAATAATGTCGCACCAACGATTTGGTTTGTTGAAGCGTCCACTAATACTTTGTAGAATCCTACTTGGTTTCCTAAGATTTTTGCTTTTGGAATCGCCATTGTTGGAAGTTTCGCCACTTTGACTTCGATGCCTGCTTCTTTGGCTTGTTTTTCATTTAAACCAACGCTTGCTAAAGGTGGGTTAATGAAGGTTGCTGTTGGGAATTTCGCACGTTGTTTTGTTGAATATGTTGTATCCCCTGCTAAGAAACGTTTCACGATACGGAAATCATCTAATGATACGAATGTGAATTGTGGTCCGCCGTTTACATCGCCCATTGCGAAGATATGAGGCACGTTTGTTTGTAAGAATTCATTGACTTTGATTGCGCCACGTTCTGTTAATTCAACGCCAGCTTTGTCTAAATCAAGACCTTGTACGTTTGCACGACGACCTGTCGCAACTAAGACTGCATCTGTTGTAAACGCAACTGGTGCACCTTCTCCTGTCGTTGCTTCCACTACTGCTTTGCCGCCTTCTTGATGAACTGCTTTTAATTGAACGCCTAGGTTGAAAGTAACGCCTAAAGCTTCTAATTGTTCTTTCACAGCTTGTGCTACATCTTCGTCTTCACGAGGAAGGAACGTATCGATTACATCGACAACTGTTACTTTTGTACCGAATTGTGCGTAAGTTGCAGCAAACTCTAATCCTATAAATCCACTACCGATAATAACAAGGCTTTCTGGATATTCTTCTAAGTTCATGATTGTTTCGCTTGTGTGAATCGCTCCACCGATTGTTAAGCCTTCTACTGGTGGTACGAAAGGAGTTGCTCCAGTATTAATGAAAATACGATCTGCTTTGAAGAGTTTTTCTCCTTCTGCAGTATCTACAGCTACTGTATGGTCATCTACAAAACGTGCAGTTCCGTCGATAATTTGTGTTTTTTCAACTGAATCTACTTTGTTGTAGTTTGCTGTGTTTAAAGCCGCAATCAATGCTTTCTTTTCTTGAACGCTCTTTGTATAGTAGCTGCTAGCATCTTCGTTTGAATATTGTTTGCGAAGTGCTTTTGTCGCTAATTTTTTAGAAGGAATACAGCCGACATTAATACATGTTCCACCGTACATTTCTTTTGATTTTTCGATTAAAATCGTATCTTCTCCAATACTTCCTAAGTATCCTGCTAATGTTTTTCCGGCTTTACCGAAACCAATAATGATATTTTTTACTGTTGTTGTCATAAAATCACCTTTCTAACTGTAATATTTTTAATTACACTTAGAGTATATCTCACGAATTCAGAATCACAAAATTATCTGCTCACGAAAAAAGACACCTACTTTTGTAGATGTCTTCTTGTACTATTTATAAATACTCTTTTAAACGATTGACTAATTGAAGCAGGTCATTCTCTTTTGGTTGATATTCTTCAGATGACATTTCTTCCCATGGAACCCACCAGACGGGTCCTCGTCCATTATGCCCATACCCTTTCATATCCCCTGCTTTTCTTGGAAATAGATGCCAATGTACATGTGCATCACCATTACCTAGCAATTCGATATTCATTTTCTCAGCTTGAAACGCTTTTGACACGGCTTCTTGAACAATACTCATTTCTTCAAGAAATTTAATTTTTGTTTCATATTCCATCTGATGCAATTCCGTTACGTGTTCTTTGGCTAGGAACAATGTGTACCCTTTAAAATACTGTCCGTCTCCTATTACCACATAACCCGTTTCAAGTTCTTTTACAAAATGCGGATTTTTGCCTTGCTTAATTAACTCTATCCGCTCACAAATCAAACACATATACTTAACTCCTACTTCAATCTATCTGCTTTAATAATCGAATAATATGCCATATCACAGATACCTTGATTATTCTTGCCATATTGTCGCAGTGTACCTTCATAAATCATGCCAGCCTTTTGCATCACTTTTCCGCTAGCTGGATTATTCACATCGTGACGTGCGGCTACTCTATTACAGCCTGCTTCTTCTAAGAGATAATCGATTACTGCAATAAGCGCTTCTGTCATAATTCCTTTTCCCCAGCATTTGCGACTAAGTGCATATCCAATCTCCACAGCGTCCAGCTTTTCTTCCAAATGCACTACATCAATACTACCAACAACCTCATTATTAAATACGATTGCCCATTTGAATTGAAGCGGATTTTGATAGCCGTCTACCCATCGTTTAATGCTCTCTTTAGTTGTCAGGACAGATTCATGAGGAGGCCACGTCAAATAATGTGTCACTTCTGCATCACTCGACCAATTTTTAAACATTGAGGCCGCATCTTCTAGTTGAAAAGGTCTAAGCAGTAATCGTTCTGTCTGAATTGTTTTTGTTCCTATTGGATTCATAGACAGCCCTCCTTACTTTTGTGTTTATGGTAGCACAGGAAGGAACCCACTTCAATACAAAAAAGGAACTAAGCTATAAATTAGCCTAATTCCTCTTAAATCAATCTAACCACTTTCTAATTATGGTGCAGTATTAGCTTTCTCAGCTCTTTTTATACTTTCTGGAGTAAATTCTCGTTTTTCAAAAATAAATGAATTGATTTCGCTAGTTCCCGTCATGTAACCCTCGTTATCCACTTCCTTAATAGTGATAGTGATATGAAGTCCTTTGGGTCTAGTTTCAACAGATACCGTTTTTAGCAAAGTTTTCCTTTTTCCTTGATATACATAATCTAAATAGAATGGAGAAACACTTCTTTCTGATTTAGAAATGTCTACTGCTCCCTTTGTTCTAGAATTAGCTGCTAAGTTTTTTAAATACACCCGATCCTCTGGAGAGTTAATGTCGTTCTGAGAATACTCACCAATAATCAATTCTTCGATATTCTGATTTGATTGATTGATGATTTCATAAGAAAACAAAGCATCATCATTATATTTTGGACGAGTAAAACTAAACACAATCCATAATAGACCGAATAATACAAGGCCTACCGCAAATTGTAAAATCAATTTTAATAGTTTTTTTGAACCAAATGTTTTCATTTCACACCTCGATTAAAAGAGTGTCGGTTGGAGCATTGCTGGTAATATTGATGGCTTATCAATTTACACATACTATCAAACTTTTATTCTTACTCATGGGATATTGGTTTATAAAACGAGCGGTTATCTAAACCAAATACACGCTCTGAGAATGCGCCTGGTTCTGTCTTATCGAGTGCATTCGACATCATTGTAATCGTCGCATCTAACAAGTCGATATGGTGTAATACTTCTGCTTCTAATAATTGCGGACGTACTGGTGAACCGTATTCGAGTTTGCCGTGGTGAGCTAGAACGAGATGTTTTAATAAAAGCACATCTTCTTGATTTTCATCGATATCAAGTTCTTCACAGGCTTTTGTAATCTCTTCATCCATGATTACGATATGGCCGAGTAAGTTCCCTTTCAATGTGTATTCAGTACCGATTGCGCCTGTTAATTCCATCGTTTTACCAATATCATGTAAAATCACACCAGAATATAATAATGAACGGTTGATTTGGGTGTATTGTGTTGCGATGGCTTTAGCAAGGCGTAACATCGATACTGTGTGGAAACTTAGCCCACCTACAAACGCATGGTGGTGACGTTTCGCTGCAGGAAATTCGAAGAAGGGTTCTTGGTATTTTTTCAAGATATTATGGACGATACGACGCAAATATGGATTTGTGATATCGAACATAATTTGGTTCACTTCTTCTTCCATTTCTTCCTTCGTCATTGGAGCGTGTTCTACGAAATGGCTCGCAGATGTTGGCTCGCCTTTTGCAGCGTCAGTAAGTCGAAGGCTGACAATTTTCACTTGTGGCGAATTATTGTACATTTCGCGTTTTCCGTTCACAACTACAACTTTTCCTGGTACGTATTTAGCAATATCATCTGACGTGGCAGACCAATATTTTCCGTCCATTTGACCGGATTGATCTTGGAACGTGAAGGCGATAAACGGATTGCCATTTTTTGCCATGCGCACATCTGCAGATTTAATCAATAGGCAGATTTCGAAACTCTCGTCCACATTGTATTCATATAATTTTTTTGTCATGATTTACCTTCTTTCTCTTTCCCCTAACTTCAGCACATTCTCTTTAGGTAACTGAAGCGGAACTTCCGTTGTAAAGTAAAAAACTTGTGTTACGCGTGATAGCTCTTCCATTAATTCTAACATAATCGATAGGCGTTCTCTATCAAAATTGACGAATCCATCATCGATTAACACTGGAATTTTCATCTTCTTCGCTAATTGGAAAATAAAGGCAAAACGAATCGCGACATACAGTTGGTCTAATGCCCCTTTTGAAAGATAGAAAGCTTCCATCCATTGGCCATTTGCCTGCTGCACCTTCGCCTGCGTATCCGTTAAGAGAATCTTCGTATATTGTCCCATCGTGAGTCGACTAAAGATACGACTCGCCTCATCTAAAATCAATGGCACTCTCGTTGGGACTTTTTCTTCAAGTTGCTTCAAGATCCATTTAGCTGCATACACTTGAGTTGCCCAATCCTTCATCGCTTCCTGAGCTTCGAATCGTTCAAAGTCCGCTTCCATTTGAAGAGCTTCTACCTGCTCATCTTCTTCCATCAGTTCTGCCTTTGTTTTGAGGCTTACTAGTTGGTCTCTGACTTCTTTACGTCTACTTTCCAACTGCGCCTTCGTGAAAACCTCGTCTTGAAGTTCTTCTTCAAGCGTTTCACGATGCAAGCTTTCTTTTTCATCACTCGAGAAAATAGCGACTTGCTTTTCAATATAGGCTCTTTTTTGTGACAAGGCTACTCGATGGTCAAGGGTTGGCAGGTGACTTCTAAAGGCTTCTATCGTTGTAATACCAAGAGGATGTAAACTTTCTAGCAATTCTTCTCTTACTTCTAATGCATCTTGTTCTAATTGCGCTAAATGTTGCTCTTTCTTCTGGATACTTTCTTGGAGTTGTTCCATTTTGGCCACTCTTTTTTGAGAATTCATCCATGCTTCTCGAATGATTCCTAGTTGTTGCTGGACAGTTGCCGGTGCTGTGATCTGTTTATTTTTCCAGAAGTCTTGAGTTTCTTCTTTAAATGCTGAAAGTCTTTCTTCCAACTGATTCCACTGTGCCTTCTTTTGTATGAAATCATTAACATTA
>URWJ01000062.1 GCA_900551535.1 uncultured Granulicatella sp.
CCCCTTTTAATAGCGCGCGATTCTCGCCAAAATCAATAAATTCATAAAAAAAATTTGCCACTTGCTCTCCATAAGTTGGTGTAATGACGATATAAGGTTCTTCCATTTGTACTGTAGAATTTTTCTTAGAAATCTCAATAAAATCCCAGTTCAATTTTTTTACGAATTGTCTTGTCTTTCCAGTTAGCGATAAATAAACGACTTTCACGAATACTCCATTTCTGAATTCGAAATACACCTTCATGCATTTCTAGCTCACTTGAAACTCACGAAATTAATTATAGCCAGCCTAGAAGTTTTTTGCAACATTTTAACAACATTTTGTATTGTTTTTTTTGCGAAACACAAAATATAGTGACTCCAACCACCTACCCCCGACATTTAGTGTACGCAAAAAATCAAGTAAAACGATTGACAAAAACTGTTGACGACTGTAGACTAAACCTGTAGAAAGGAGTTCTATTTATGACAGAATTTCAACCAATGAGCCCTTCTGAACGTCAAATTATGCGTGTCTTATGGGCAAATCCAAACAGCACAAGCGGTTATATTATCGAGCAACTGCAACGCTCATTTTCATGGAGTGACTCGACGATTAAAACCCTCATTATCCGTTTAACCAAAAAAGGATATATCCAAATCGATAATCGAAAGAAACCATTCCACTACTCTGCAACGATTTCTGAGAAAGCACAACTCGACCAAGAGACCGATGTGCTTCTAGAACAAGTTTGCCATAAACAGAATGGAAATTTATTACATACACTGATCGATAAGGCCACTTTGAGCCAAGATGACATTCAAGTATTAGTGAACGCCTTAAAGGAGAAAGCAGCCACTGCTCCAACATCTGTTGCATGTAACTGCCTACCAGGACAATGTAATTGCCATCACCATCACAACTAACATAAAAACCTATTGCTTAAAGCCATAATGACTTTAAACAATAGGTTATTTTTATTTTTAATTATCTCACATCTTAATTTTTAAGATAGTCCTTCGCGTCCTTAAAGAAGCTAGCAATAATCATGACGATAATAATCCCAATTGGAAGTGCCGCGATAATCGCAACGGACTGTAAGTTATACATTGAGTTTTCTGAGAAAATCAATGCGATTGGGAACAAGATAAATACGAGTGACCAGAACATGCGGACACGTTTATCACTACCATGTGTGTGCTCTAATTCTTTGTATGAATAAGCAGACACCACAAGTGTTAAGGCATCGAATGTTGTCGCGTAGAAAGCAATCATCGTAACTGCTAGTAATAACAATCCAATGTTAGCTAAAGGCATTGTATCAAAAATTTTCAAAATTGCTCCAGCATAATCCGCATTATTACTTAAAATACCAGTAATATCCACCCCATGTTTTAATTGTTGGGCTAAGCCATAGTTTCCAAGAATGATAAACGCTGTAAACGTTCCAGCAATCCCCCACGCGTATCCACCAAGAACTGTATTTTTAATCGTGCGTCCTTTTGAAATACTACCGATAAAGAACGGCGTTGCCACACACCAAACCATCCAATATGACCAATAATAGATGGTCCATTTTTGTGGGAAGCTTGTTTCACGAAGCGGATCAAGCCACGTAGACATTCCGATAAAGTTTTGGACAAGGTTTCCAAGAGCGCTGAATCCTGTTTCTAAAATGTACACTGTTTCTCCACCAAAGAATAAGAAGTATCCTAGTAAGGCAAAGAATAAATAAGTACAAATAGCTGCCAATTTAGAAACGGCATCCATTCCAAGCATTACGGTACTTGTATATACAGCAGCGATTAATAACAATACTACAATTGTGATAATCTTCGAATTTTGAATCCCAAACACTTGGCTCATCGCCGCTGAAAGAAGCGGTGTTGCTAGCGAGAATGTTGTAGCAGTACCCGCGATTAACGCGAAGATGGCAATCAAGTCGATGGTTTTCCCCATCCAACCGTCAACTTTACTTCCAAGAAGTGGACGACAAGCTTCAGAGAACTTTTGTTTTTCTACTTTACGATTATGCAACATAAATCCAAAGGCCACCGCAAGCATGATGTAGAAGCCCCATGCGATTGGTCCCCAGTGGAATAATGGGAATGTGGACGCCCATTTTTGCACGCTACCGAGTTCTCCAAGATAAGATTCTTGTGCGTATAATGCCCATTCGATCATCGCATAGAACACGATATCTGCTGCCATCGTAGACGTAAAGATCATCACACCCCATTTAAAGTTGGAATATTCGACTTCACTGTCTTCGCCACCAAGAACGATTTGGCCGTATTTTGAAAAAGCCACATACACAGTACAAAGGAATACACCCACTGCAAGCATTGCGTAATAAATACTGAATTGATCTCCTAAGAAACCGCGAACGCCTTCTAGAACGGCTGAACTTACTTCTGGGAAAACCATAAAGAGAATTCCTAATACCACTACTCCAAAGAGTGGAACTAGTGTTGCAACCCAGTCAATCTCATCGCGAAGATTTTTCTTTTCTATTTCATTATTCATGATTATCCTCCTCTAGAACACTCTTGTAAGAGTCGTCTACTGCTACTAATTCTTCAAGGCTATCGATTTCCACGATATCCCCTTCTTGCATTGGATAAATGCCCATTTCATATTCATCTGGATAGCAGAACATCGCCACATCATCCCAGTAAATATCATGATTTTTCTTGTCTTCAAACTCGATTTCAAGATGACGTTTTAACTGTTGCCCGTCTTCTTTCGTCCAACGAGAAATGCTAAATAACTGCCATCCCTGTTGACCACCTGTACGACTACAGCTTGTAACAACGCCATTGTCATCCACTTGCATCAACCATTCATCAGTTCCGTTTTCTACTGGAATACACGCATATCCTGAACGTGTAAACTCTGGATGTAGAATTTCACTGTTGTAGATTAATTGGTCGCCATCTAGAATAATCACTTCTTCTAAATGGTCACGAACTACATACAGTGATGAAATATTATTAGCGACATCAAAGTATGGATTTTCAACGATGTTAATTTCTGGATAGTCTGCTTTAAGTTCAGCAAACTTCTCTTTCAAATACCCTACTACCACATAAATTTCATGAATTCCTTGTTCATGTAGTGCTCCAATAACGGTATCAATCATTCGTTTTCCATTTACTTTTACAAGCGGTTTTGGAATGGTGTTCGTAATCGGACGCATTCTTGTTCCTTTACCTGCAGCCATAATAATCGCTCGTTTTACTGTGTTTGTCATTATTTTTCCTCTTTTGCTAATTCTTCTTGCACAATGCGGTAGAAATCTTTGGCATAACGGTATTGCATTAATGAATACTCACCAAAGTCAACACCAAGTGTACGTTTATATTCGCACCAGTTACTCCAAAGCATTCCGCTAATCGCCATATACGCATAAATTTTTACACGTGTCATCTTCTCGCATTTTCCTTCGAAATAAAGGTCGATCAGTGCATCAGCCTGCTTTCGGTCATAACCTGCGTAAATACAGAACATTGCAATATCAATATGCGGATCTTGCATTCCAGCGTATTCCCAGTCAATCAGACGAATGTCTCCCTCTTTTGTAAATAAGAAGTTGTCATAGACTGAATCGATATGGCTTAATACGGGCTCTGCTTTATATTTTTCAACGAAGCTCTTTAGCCCTAGAATTTTCTTCTGCACTTCAGCATGGTCTTTATAATAAGAAGATTGACCATTCCACAAGCTTTGATAAAACTCAATTTGCTTAAATGGATCAAAAGTATGATTTACTTTTAATTTTGACTGATGGAATTCGCGTAATTTTGCCATACAACGCTGTAAGTCTTCTTTATTCGTGCTATCGCATGAACGCGCTCCGTCTAAATACGCTGTAATCTTATATCCATTCTCTGGATTCATGTAGACAACATCATCGCAAATTTGTTTACCTTCTAGGACGCGATACACATCTGCTTCTTCCTTACGATTGATGAGATGGTCTGTTCCCTCTCCTGGAATACGCATAATGTATTTTTGACCCTTACAAGTAAATAGGAAGCTACGATTCGTCATCCCTTTTTTCAATACTTCGATATTGACGATTTCGTCAAGCGTTACTCCTAGAGCCTTCGAGATTTGCTGCAAGGCATCCGTTTCTAAGTGTGAGGATGATTTATCGAGTTCACGGAGTTGTTCATACGTATTGATTTCAAAGACGGTTGAGTCATCCATTAGTTTAGGATAAACTGTATATTTTCTATTTTCGTCTTCAAGCGTTACTTCCCAGAATGACTTCTCATGTCTTTCTTCTGCAGCCGCAGCGTTTAATTGTTTAGCCACAGACTTTGCATCTTTCTCTGTTAAATAACAGATACCGTATGGACGATTTCCTTTTCCTCTTTTATCACTTGTAATGATTTCTTGTTTCTTATTCACTCTAAAGAAGCTTTGTTCTACTTCTTCTTGGCCAAGTAAATACCATGAATACAATTCATCTGTATCAAATGGAGATTCCTTACACCATAAGTCGCAAGGAACAATATACGTATTGCCTAGAATTCCTGCAACGCGTTGTAATGAGTAGAAGTTATTCTTCGTTGCATAGTCTCTATTAACGGCTAGTTTTACTTGATAGTCATCCATCAAATACTCATATTGTTCTTTCATAAAGCCAACTACAACCGTGATATCGCTAATCCCTACTGCTTGTAATTGCTTAATCAATCGTTCAATGAGCGGCTCTTTCTTCACTTCAAGAAGTCCTTTTGGCGTCTCAGTATTGATTGGAACCATTCGCATTCCAAATCCTGCTGCAAGAATGACCGCATTCTTTGGTTTATTCTTCTTAAAGAGCGTTTTTGCTTTACTTGTCAGTTTGAATTGATCATCTACAAGTTCTAGTTCTCGTAGTCGTTTTAATTCACGATTCACAAGTCCAAGCGAATAGCCTGAAAGCTCTGCTAATTCTCTTTGATTTTGAATATCTTGTTGTTTAATAAGTTTTAGTAAATCGAGATTTGTTTTGTTCATATTATTTACCTCTCGTATTTTTGTGAACAACATTAGTATACTTTGTTCCGTCTCAAACTGCAAGTTTTTAGTGGTAAAGAAAGAGTTAAGAACATAAAAAAAAGACTAGAGAAGAATTCCTCTTCCCTAGCCAACGAAATCGATATTCAGTTGCATCGATAAAATTCCCGCTTCACTCTTTAAGTAGAATCCGTATTTATCCACGCTATAATCAATGACATTATGTTGATCAAACATCATCGCATAGTGACTAGCAAAAGCCATTTCCCCAATATTTGTCTCAAAAATTTGGTCATACTTTGGAGGCAGAATCTCTTTTTGCTCTTTCTTTAATACCACTAAATGATATTTATCGTACACTTGGCAATGGCATCCGACCATCCCCTCATAAAAAGGGCTATCGCCATCGACATAATCCATGACAAAGAACACATCTGTTAAGTCGCGCTCTTGTAGCATTGCATCTAACTTATTTTTTGCTGCTTCAGTGACTGTAAAGTCCATAATCATTCCTCTTCCTATCAAAAAAGGAGACCAGTGTCCCCTTCAATGATTATTGTTCTTTTGATTCTTCGTTTTCAGATTTTTTAACACGATCTTTGATAATAGCATCAAGTGATGGTGGTGTCACTTCGATGTGAGTTGGTGTATTTAATACGATATCCCACTCTTCGTTTTTAATCATGTCTAATTGTGTTTGTGTTAAGATTTGAAGACGTTGACGGAAAATACGTGTTTCTTTCTTAATTAAATCTGTTTCACGGTTAATTTCTGTTGCTTTTTCAGCTGCTTCTCTCAACATTGCTTGTGCTGCTTTTTCAGCTTCAAACACGATGATTTCAGCGTCTTTACGTGCGTTTTCGCGAAGACGATCTGCTGCTTCTTGTGCAACAAGGATTGATTTATTCAATGTTTCTTGAATTGAATTAAAGTATTCTACTTTTTCTTCGTTGAATTTTACACGTTTTTCTAAATCTTTATTATCACGAATTAACGTTTCTAATTCTTTCTTCACTTCTTCCAAGAAGTCGTTTACTTCTTCTGGGTCGAAGCCTTTGAATTTTGTTGAAAAATCTTTGTTATGAATATCGTTTGGTGTAATAGCCATTGAAAAAATCCCCTTTATTTTTTATTCTTTTCTAGTAATCCTAGTTCTACTTTAATCTTATCTTTCTTTGTACGCCCTTCAATCTTTTGAATTTGAAGGCGACCGTATCCACGAATGGATACAATATCTAAAATTTCTAGCATAAAGTCAGGCCTGTTCTCTTCAGTCCAGTTCACCTTCACTTTACCACTCTCAATCATTTCTTTTGAGCGCTGCCTTGATACATTAAATACGGAAGCAATCACCGTATCGAGTCGAAGCGAACTAACGACAGTTTGTACCGCGGTCCAATGATCCACCGGTACAATTAATTTCGTATAGTCGACTTCCTCAAGTCTTACAGCAACTTTCCCAATTTTTTCTAGTTGTTGTCTGATATACTCTTTCATATTTTGAGCACAGAATAATTGCCAGTCTTCTCCGTTTGAAATAATATCGCCAATCAGACTACGGTCAAACCCAAGGCTCATCAGTGACCCAAGAATCTTACCATGCCCCAGTGTTGCGAATTTCTTCGGATATTGAATATGAAATAGAGCATTTTCGAAATCCTCTGAAGTTGGCTCATAATATTCCGGACAAATCATACAACGTTTCCGTTCAGCATCAATATACCCGCCATCAAAATAATAACGAACATCGTCAAATTGACCTACAATCGCCTCCACAATAAACTGTTGACGTGGATCAAGATAATTCGTTAATACTGGCGCATATTGCAAACGTACTTCTTCTACCCATTCTTCCACTTGTTTAAGAAAAGACAATTCCTCTTTTCTAAAGTGTTGTTCTACACCATTTCCCATTTTTTATACCCCAAAAATTTTTGCGACAATAAATAATAGTACTCCTACAGCAACGTAAATCGTTAAAATAGACGTTACTAATGCTAAACTATATTTTCCAAATCGTACATCTTTAAATAATGACACATACGGACGGCAACAAGCATCTAATAAGTCCGCCAAGAACATTGGAAGATATAGATGCCAATAAATATTTAATCCATAAAGGATTAGCATAAATTGATAAACCCCTGCTACTGTTGTTATCAGTCTAATAATCTCTAAACCCACTAAGTTACACTCCTCTAAAATTCGCTGTGACGGAATGTTTCAACCATCTCGTCATCAAAATTTCCTTGTACTTGGAAATTTGCAGGAGAACAGATAAAGATTTCATCTCTCACCTTTTGTACGTCTCCATTAATAGCATACGCCACACCGACTACAAAATCAATGACGCGTTTGGCATCTTTTGGTTCCATACGTTTAAAGTTAATGAGCACCGCTTCGCCTTTTAAAAGGGCATCTGCAATGCGTTCCGCTTCAGAATACACGCTTGGTTCCATCACATAAATCTTAGATGTTTTCTTTACTCCCGGACTTTGGAACGGAACTACATTTGAAGTATTTCTTGAACGTGTTTCTGGAGCTGACTGTGCTACAGGCTCTTCATAGTAATCCATTTGATCATCTTCTTCGTAGTAGTCACCTTCTGGACTTAAGAAGTTTTTTAAACTATTCATGAATCCCATTAGTCTTCCTCCCTTTCAAACCAGCTTGTACCAATTCGAATATGCGTCGCACCACATTCAATCGCTGTTTCAAAGTCTCCACTCATCCCCATACTGAGGTATAACGGAGCTTCTAACCCTTCTTCCTTCTCGATTGTTTTAGCAATTTGTGCTAAACGCGAAAAAAAGAAGCGAATTTCTTCATCGCTTGCGTCAAATGGTGCCATCGTCATCAAACCAACAATACGAATCTTTTCATATTGTTTGCTTGCTCTATAAGCATCCAGTGCCTCTTCGGGTGTGAATCCGTGTTTAGACTCTTCCCCTGAGACATTAATTTCTACCATACAATCTAATGGCTGTTCGAGACGTTTTTC
>URWJ01000063.1 GCA_900551535.1 uncultured Granulicatella sp.
TGTATTTAGAGTATTTCGTTTTCTTTCCCCCACAAAGTTGAATAGGGATGAGCAAGCTGGATACAGCGAAGCTCATTCCATTCAACCACTGTGCCTACGCGGAGTAGGGACAATTCCCGTACTCCGCGTTTGAAGCTTCGAAGGTGCAAGACTACAGGCTTGCACCGGTGCCCCGTAACAGCGATTATAAAAAGAATCCGCAAGGATTCTAAGAAATCATCAGCACTAACCAAACTCCAGAAAGCCAAAACTGAATCTCAGCACAATTTCACACCCTCCACAATGTTTTCATTTAGTTTTCACTTCTCGTATTTTTTGCGTAGGTATGGTATACTATGCCTATCTTTAAACAATTTCAAGGAGGCTTAGCCCAACATGGCTGAAGACAAGAAAACATTTTACTTAACCACACCGATTTACTATCCAAGTGGCAACTTACACATTGGTCATGCCTATACAACTGTAGCCAGCGATGCAATGATTCGCTATAAAAAACTACAAGGGTTTGACACTTACTTCTTAACAGGAACAGATGAACACGGACAAAAAATCCAAGAAAAAGCGAAAGAAGCAGGCGTTTCTGAAATTGAATTCGTCGATAAAATTATTTTCGGCATTCAAGACCTTTGGAAAAAGCTAGACATCTCTTACGATGACTTCATTCGTACAACACAACCACGCCATACAAAAGCTGTTCAAAAGATTTTCCAAAAATTAGTGGACAATGGCGATATTTACCTTGGTGAATACGAAGGTTGGTATTCAGTATCAGACGAAGAGTACTTCACTGAATCTCAATTAGTTGAAGTATACCGCGACGCCGAAGGAAAGATGATTGGTGGGGTTGCGCCAAGTGGACACGAAGTAGAGCTTGTTAAAGAAGAATCTTACTTCTTCAGAATGAGCAAATACGCAGACCGCTTATTGCAATACTATGAAGAGCACCCAGATTTCATTCAACCAGAATCACGTAAGAATGAAATGATTAATAACTTCATCAAACCAGGCTTAGAAGACTTAGCCGTATCACGTACATCATTTGACTGGGGAATTCCAGTGCCAAACGATCCCAAACACGTGGTTTACGTATGGATTGATGCGTTATCGAACTATATTACAGCGCTAGGATATGGTAGTGATGATGAAACCTTATTCAACCGCTACTGGCCTGCAGATGTGCATTTTATCGGAAAAGAAATCGTTCGTTTCCATACGATTTACTGGCCAATCATGTTAATGGCATTAGATTTACCATTACCGAAGAAAATCTTCGCACACGGCTGGTTATTGATGAAAGACGGTAAAATGTCTAAATCAAAAGGGAACGTCGTAGACCCGAACACATTAATCGAACGTTACGGCTTAGATGCACTTCGTTACTACTTATTACGTGAAGTGCCATTCGGTTCTGACGGAATCTTCACTCCAGAATCATTCGTAGAACGTATTAACTATGACTTAGCCAATGACTTAGGAAACTTATTAAACCGTACTGTTGCGATGATTAATAAGTATTTCGATGGAACAATTCCTGCATACACTGCACCGGTTTCAACATTTGACCAAGAATTAGTGGATGCTTCAAAAGCGATGATCGTGGAAGTCGAAGAAGCAATGGAAAACATGCAATTCTCAGTGGCTCTTGCCGCAATCTGGAAATTCGTTTCTCGTACAAATAAATATATCGACGAAACAACTCCATGGGCTGCCGTGAAAGATGAAGCGCGCAAAGAAGAATTAGCACGTACAATGAACTACCTAGCAGAAAGCTTACGTATCATTGCCGTTGCCTTACAACCATTCTTGACAGAAACTCCAAGCCAAATCTTGGCACAATTAGGAATTACAGATAACGCGTTAATGGATTACCCTTCATTACACACATTCGGCGTGATTCCTGAAGGAACTAAAGTGGTTGAAAAAGGACAACCAATCTTCCCACGTTTAGACGTTGAAGAAGAAGTAGCTTACATCCAAGCAAAAATGGGTGGAGCACCAGCTGAAGAAGAAAACACAGACTGGAACCCAGAAGAAGTGGAACTTTCAAGCGAAAAAGAAAGCATCAAATATGACGACTTCGATAAAATTGAATTGAAAGTCGCAGAAGTTATCGAATGCGGACCAGTGGAAGGGGCAGACAAATTGCTTCAATTCCGCTTAGACGCTGGAGATGCTGGCGGTCACCGTCAAATCCTTTCTGGTATCGCAGAATGGTATCCAGATCCAAGTATTTTTGTTGGTAAGAAAGTCGTCATCGTTGCGAACTTGAAACCACGTAAAATGCGCGGACAAATCAGCCAAGGAATGATTCTTTCGGCTGAAAAAGATGGCGTCCTACAAGTGGTGTTTGCACCAGACGGAATGCCAAACGGCTCAACAGTAGCTTAATTGAATAGTAATTGAATAACAGTGAAGAGTGACCCTTCGAATGCGAAGAACGGCATTTGAAGGGCCATTTTTTAAAAGGAGTTAACTATATGAAAAAAGGTTTATTAACAGGGTTACTACTCTTTGGATTTTTCTTTGGAGCAGGGAACCTCATTTTCCCACCAACTTTAGGATATCAATCAGCTGATCAACTTTGGCCAGCAGTTATCGGATTTATTGTTTCTGGGGTCGGACTTGCCATCGGAACGCTTTTAATCGGAACGGTCATTAATGGTGGGTTTAAGAAAGAGTTGGACGAAAAGATTCATCCAATTTTCTCATTGGCATATTTAATTGCATTATATTTGGCAATTGGACCATTCTTTGCGATTCCACGTACAGCAACGGTATCCTATAATATCGGGGTAGCGCCGTTTCTACCTGATTCAAAATCAGGCCTTATTATTTACGCGGCGATTTACTTTGCGGTAGCCTTTTACTTGGCGTATAACCGTTCATCACTATTATCAAGCATCGGTAAAATCTTAACACCAATCTTTGCAGGGTTAATTTTAATCTTAGTGGTTGTTGGAGCGTTTAAATTTGGTCAAACAACACCTGAATTAGCTGGGCAAGCAGAATTGACAGCAGCGAAAGCTTTCGGGAATGGCTTTATCGAAGGTTATAACACACTAGACGCTTTGGCAGCAGTAGCCTTCTCAGTAGTTGCTGTGAACACGTTAAAAGAGTTCCATTTCAGCTCTAAGAAGGAGTACGAGAAAACAATCATGAGCGTTGGCGTTGTAACAGCGATTGGATTCAGCGTATTGTATATCGGACTTGCATTCCTTGGAAATCATTTCAACGTGGCAAGTGCATTAGCAAAAGATTCAGATTTAAACGTTGGATCATACGTGTTAACAATGGCTTCACGCGAGTTATTTGGTACATTCGGACAAGCCTTCTTAGCGGTGATGGTAATCATTACTTGCTTAACAACAACAGTAGGATTAATCGTATCTGTAGGGGAGTTCTTCGAAGAAACATTCCCGCGCTTCTCTTATAAAGTGTATGCGACTGTATTTACCTTAATCGGATTTGGTGTAGCGACACTTGGTCTTCAAACGATTATCGCATTCTCACTTCCAGTATTGATGATTTTATATCCAATTACAGTTGTAATTGCGTTCTTCGTATTAGTGAATAAGAAAGTGGCGTTCTCTAAGAGAGGAATGCAGCTGACAGTAGCGTTGACAACGATTATTTCAACAGTTTCAAGTTTAGCTTCTGCGTTGAAATTAGAAGGATTAGCAAAAGCGTTGGAAATTCTTCCGTTACAAGGGTTGTCGCTTGGATGGATGGGACCGGCGATTGTTGGTATTTTAATCGCGCTCATCTTACCTGACAAGATCAAAGGCGAAGCATTCGACTTCGAAGCATTTCAAACAAAATAAAAGGGAACTTTACTAGATGATTACTGCGTATCCCTACGGGGATTTTCATAGTAGCGGTAACGTCGCACCGGTTCGAGCCTCTTCGAGTCTCTCACCTTTAAAGCCTCAAAGCGGACGTACGGATTAAAAATCCTACGTCCGCTTATTCGTTTTAATACATATTCACGTTAAGAAACCTTCACACTGTGAAGGTTTCCTATAAATCCCCTAGGATACTTCGTAATCACTATGTAGTCTGTGCTTTTAATTTTGTGAAATGCTTTGAACTCTTCAAGAAGGGGAGCATACAAACTGGAAAGGCGTCCTATACAAAAAGAAACTCCGGCTGGGATTCCAGTCGGAGTTTTTGCATACTAAAGGGCTTCGATAAAGCGCTCAGAGTGAGTTTGCCACATATCTGGGTTGAAACGAGCGATTTCGGGAATGAGAATCATGTGGTAGAGTCGGACCGTGCTTCCGTCTTTGACCTCATAGGAGTACTCGTATAAAAATCCAATCCGTTTGGCGAAGTCGCAAGAGTCTGTGTGTGTACTTTCTACTTTTAAATAGAGCTCTGAGATGCCCTGCTCAACAAGGTACGGATGTAATAATTGAAATGCTTCAATTAAAATGTCACGATGCCAATATTCTTCGAGCAGCGCGAAATCCATTAGATGACTTTGGTCTGTGGAGACTTTCATAAAGCCAATTGGCAGGTCGTAATTCTTCATTTCAATGATAAAAAAGTACGGGTCGTTGTCCATTAGTTGTGTATAAAAGTTCTCTGCATTTAAATGAGACGTTGCAGATACCCATGGAAGATTAGACGTTGCTAGAGGGTCCGTTAGCAAAGCCTCTACAATCTCCATGTCAGTTTCGTGAAAGGGCCTTAGAGAGATACGTTGTGATGCTAGTGTAGGTACGTTCATAATCGCTACCCCCTTTCTCTACCTGCATTATAGTAGTAAAAATCAGGAAAGTAAAGAGGAAGAATTGCGTTTACAACAATAATGAAAAGGGTTCCGAAAATGTATGTAAATATAAGAAAAATTCCCAGGATGTGAGAAAAAGCGTTCAGAGGCGATGACGGTTCGCAGTTTAGCCGTAAACGGCCTGAAAGACCGTGCGGACTAAACTCGAAAGGCTTGAGCCTCTGCTTTTTCGAGCTCAACTACAAACAGGATACGAGGGCGAACGCTCAGGGACGAATCATTGGAAACAAACACCGCAAGGGACTTGGAACAAGTCGTGCGGATGTTTGTTGAAATGGACGTCGGCCCTGTGAGCCCGAGTTCAACTATATAGAATGTGAGTCTTCTTTTATAGTGACTTTTGTCATGGTGAGTCGTGACGGACGGGCCTACTGAGTGACCTTCGTTTTTGTTAAAGTAGAATCATCAAGAACAACACATGGAGGCAAACATGATTACAGTAGAAAAAATTACAAAGCGTTTTGGAAACAAGACAGCATTAAACCAAATTCAATTTAACGTCGATAAAGGAGAAATCTTCGGATTCTTAGGACCGAGTGGAGCAGGGAAAACAACCCTCATCAATATCTTAACCGGCCAGTTGAAAGCCGACGAAGGAACGACACAGCTCCTCGGGAAAGACACAAAGGACCTTACTCCTGAAGACTTAGCACGTATCGGACTAGTTGGAGATTCAAGTGGTTACTACGAAAAATTAAGTCTCGAGAAGAACTTAATCGTCTACGCGAAGATTTACGGATTACCAAACAGCCGCGTCGATGAAGTGCTGGAACAAGTCGGACTACTAGAAAGTAAGAAGACAATCGCGGAAAAACTTTCAACAGGGATGCGTCAACGAATGTTTCTAGCAAGAGCACTGCTAAACAGACCAGAGTTACTCTTCCTAGATGAACCAACGAGTGGGCTAGACCCAATGACTTCTAAGAAGATTCACCGTCTGTTGGAAGAACTAAAAGCAGCGGGCACAACGATTTTCCTAACGACACACGACATGGTCGAAGCCACAGAGTTGTGTGATCGCATTTCCCTACTAAACCAAGGGGACCTAGTGGAAATCGGCACCCCACGAGATATTATTCAAAAATACAACAAAGAAAAACGAGTGAAAGTGACCTTCATCGACCACAGCGAACAAGTGATGGCCTTTGAAGACTTAAAAGACCAAGACATGACACAAGTGGAACTCATTCACTCAATGGAACCAACGTTAGAAGACATCTTTATTCAATTGACAGGAGAGAAATTAAATGATTAAAAGAATTAGCGCCTTAATTTGGCTACGTACACAAATGATTTTAAGCAATGGAGCAATGCTGTTCCAAATTATTTTCCCATATGCGTTACTCGTCCTTTATGACAGATTTTTAAACCCAGATCATGACCCAAGTAAATCTCTTCAAATTTTGTTTATTATGTTACCGCTCGCGTTTAGTATATCGATGGGAACCATGATTACAATTATGTTGGCGGAAGAAAAAGAGAAAAAGAATTTGAAAACTTTATTCCTTAGTGGAATTCACTCAGCGGAGTATTTAATCTCTATTTTATTCTATCCAGTTCTCCTTGGCTGCATTACGATTGTGAGCTTCCCGCTTATTTTAAATGTGAACCTTTCAAATCACTTAGTGGAATATGGAGTAGTGATGACAAGCGTTGCTATCTGTGTTATCTTAGTGAATTTATTGGTGGGGGCTGTAACTGATACTCAAGCAAAAGCGCAAGTGAATGGAGTCATTCCGATGATGGCTGTTGCATTTCTACCGATGTTCTCTCAATTTAATGAGTCTATTTCAAAAGTGGCTCATTACACATTCATGGGGAACTTCATCGATTTCTTCTTAGACAAAGAATTCACGTTGAATTTCCAAAGCATGCTCGTTCCAATCGCGTGGATAGCGGTGCTCATCGTGTTAAACTTCTTCTTATTAAAACCAAAAGCCCAAAATTAAAACAAACAACTTCAAAAAAGAGTAGTTTTGCTTCATAAAGCAAAGCTGCTCTTTTTGCATTTCATGATTTTTCAGAGTGAATTAGCTAATTTTTCCAAAAGTTTACATGAATAGATGGTATGTTAAAAGAAACGGCACAATGAATTAGCGAATGAACGCCATTGAAATTGGGCCGAATCGATGTACATTTCTGATTTTTTCTATTTTATAATGAGGATAGAAAGGAGACATAATGATTGATTTAAAAGCGCTTGTCCTATTTATGACCTTGATGGACTATCAAGAATTATCATTGTATGAACTTTCAGTAAAAGTAGGATTCTCTATAAAAGAGGTCAAAGAGGCGATTGATTATTTACACGCTTATTTGGAGAAGAAAAATATAGACCTTAGATGCGCAAAAGGAAAATATTTTTTAGAGAAGAATGATCAACAACTGACGGATATTGTTCAGTCGAAAGAATTGGTCTTGCCAAAGGAAACAAGATTAGCCTTGATTTATCTTTATACGTTTTGCAGGATGGAATATATTTCCAACAGTCACTACCAAGACTTCCTAAAGGTGAGCAAAAATACAACATTGTCTGATATTCAGTCGCTGAGAAAACTAATGACGAAAAACGAACTAGAACTAGGCTATAGCCGTGCTAAAGGCTATACCTTAATCGGCGAGGAATGGAAGAAGCATCAACTGGCCTTCAAGATGGTGGGGGAACTCTTAAATTCCCCGATTGGGCTATGGGGATTGGATTATGTACTGACTAGTTGGGCGCATAATGTTCGCTATGAAGTCATTGAGCAAATTGTAAAAGATTATTATAATCATCTCCAATTAACGCCGATTGCAGACCAATTAAAAGAATGTATTTATGATGTGGTCTTTGTGCTATGTCGCTACCAAAGAAATGTAGATCCTGTCGTGTTTTCTAAGACGCTAGTTTCTCCAGCGATAGAAGTCTTATCGAAAATCTTATTAGAAACGATTCGCGATTTAGGAATTATCGACCGTTCATTTACAATCAACGACCGACAATATGTGGCGATTTTGCTTTCTAGCTGTTTTGAAGGAGAAGTCGATTCAAACTTTGAGTACTTTAATGAATTGACGGATAAAATTATCCAGAAAATGGAAGAAGTCTCACTTCTGCAGTTCCAACAGAAAAGGACTCTA
>URWJ01000064.1 GCA_900551535.1 uncultured Granulicatella sp.
TAACGATGACAAAATCCGTAGCGAGTGCGGAACGTATCGACAATATTCTAGCGATTGAGCCAGATATGGTCGAAGGAACGAAAGAGGTTCATCCTGATGGTGAAGTGGCAGTGGCGTTTAAAGACGTGACATTGACATATCAAGGAGACCAAAACGCAGCGCTCAACCATATTTCATTTACCGCATTGAAAGGACAGACCGTCGGCGTTATCGGTGGGACTGGTAGCGGGAAATCGTCTCTTGTGAATATGATTCCTCGGTTCTATGATGCGACCCAAGGGAAGGTAGAGGTGTTCGGAGAAGACGTTCGTCGCTACCGTTTTGCATCGCTTCGTGGAGCGGTCGGAATGGTCTTGCAAAAGGCGCAACTCTTCCGTGGAACGATTGCCGATAATGTTCGTTTTGGAAATGCATCTGCTTCCAGTGAAGTGATAGAACATGCACTCGGTATCGCCCAAGCCAGCGAGTTTGTACAGACGAAAGAAGGCGGACTTGATTATAGCATCGAACAAAATGGTCGCAATCTATCCGGTGGGCAAAAACAACGGATGACGATTGCGCGTGCGATTGCTAAACAAGCACCGATTTTAATTCTAGATGATAGTGCTTCGGCATTAGACTTTGCGACCGACGCGAAATTGCGTGAGGCGATTAAGAACCAAACGCCACGTCCAACAACCTTTATCGTGTCGCAACGGGCGGCGTCTGTGCAGTATGCAGACTTAATTCTTGTACTCGATGAAGGAAATCTTGTCGGAAAAGGCACGCATGACGAGCTCTTAGCCAACAATGAGATTTATCAAGAAATTTACTATTCACAATTTCCAAAGGAGGATGAAGCATGAGACAGAAAACTCAATGGGAAACCATCCGTAAAGTTCTCCGCTACATCCGTCGCTACCGGATTTATTTCGTAGCGTCCATTCTTTTGGCGAGTGTGAATGTATTCGGAACGTTAATGATTCCAAAATTAGTCGGAGAAGCCGTAGACCAAATGCTGGACACGGGCCAAGTGTTCTATGAAGGACTATTTGCCATCCTTTGGCAGATTGCCCTCTTTACAATAATAGCTGCTGTTGCGCAGTGGTTTATGAACCTCAGCAATAACAAGATGACGTACTCTGTGGTTCGTGACCTTCGTAGAGATGCGCTTGAAAAAATCGAGACATTACCACTCAGTTATTTAGATATTCATCCAGCCGGAGAAATCGAGAGCCGTATCATTGCGGATGCGGATCAATTTGCGGATGGATTATTGATGGGATTCACACAGTTATTCACCGGTGTGATGACGATTCTAGGAACCTTAGTCTTTATGCTCAGTGTCAATATGACATTGACGCTTGTAGTAGTAGTGGTGACGCCAGTATCCTTTGTGATGGCCAGCTTTGTTGCGAAGAAATCCTATCATTTCTTTAAACAACAATCGGAAATTCGTGGCGACCAAACCGCCTATATGAATGAGATGATTGAGGGAACACGAGTGGTAACGGCCTTTCAACAACAAGAAAAAGTCATCGAGGACTTCTCGGTGATTAATAAGAAGTTAACGGATGTATCGCTCAAGGCTATTTTCTTCTCGAGCATCACGAATCCGGCAACGCGCTTTGTCAATAGCATCGTCTACACCAGTGTGGGCGTGTTCGGGGCGTTCTTCGTGATGAGTGGTGGCGTGACGGTCGGACAACTATCTTCCTTCTTAAGTTACGCGAACCAATATACGAAACCATTCAATGAAATCTCAGGAGTCATTACGGAGTTACAAAATGCGATTGCCTGTGCGACCCGCGTGTTTGAACTGTTGGAACAACCTTCTGAGAGTCCAGAGCGCGCAGGTGCTGTGTCTCCTGAAAACTTTGGAGGAGCGGTGGAATTTAGCCATGTGGACTTCTCTTATGTGAAAGGCCAACCGCTGATTGAAGACTTCTCGCTGGATGTCAAGCCAGGGCAACGCGTGGCGATTGTCGGCCCAACCGGAAGTGGGAAGACGACATTGATTAACTTATTGATGCGTTTCTACGATATTAATAGTGGAAAATTAGCCATCGATGGCCATTCGATTGAAGACATCACTCGTCAAAGCCTACGAAATGGATTTGGAATGGTGCTTCAAGAAACATGGCTTCAAACGGGAACTGTCCGTGAAAATATCACGATGGGAAATCCAACGATTAGCGAAGAAGAGATGATTCGCATCGCCAAACTCTGTCATATTCATGGATTTGTAAGCCGTCTGCCACAAGGATATGATACGGTAATTTCAGATGATGGTGGGGACTTCTCGCAAGGGCAAAAACAATTGCTCTGCATCGCGCGTGTGATGATGGGACAACCAAATATGCTGATTCTTGATGAAGCGACTTCTTCCATCGATACACGTACCGAGTTGAAGATTCAAGAAGCCTTTCAACATCTGATGGAAGGACGCACGAGCTTTATCGTGGCGCATCGCTTGTCGACCATTCGTACTGCGGATGTGATTCTCGTCTTAAAAGACGGACATGTCATTGAAAAAGGAAATCATGCCAGTTTGATGGAGCAACGTGGATTTTACTACAATCTCTATCAAAGTCAGTGGCAACAGTAAACGACAAAAGAAGCGTAGGCTCTATAAAAAGAGTCTACGCTTCTTTGAATTGCTGAAAGTGCAAAATTATCATATATGATAATTTCAAAAGATTATGAATTGAATTCTTCTAGCGCTAGAGACGCTTCTTCCCATTCTGCAAGAAGGGTTTCTTGGCGCTCGAGAAGGGCGCCTTCTTCGGTTGAGAGGGCTGCGGCTTTCTCTGGGTCAGAATAGTTTTCTTCCAGCGTCATCGCCTCGTGCACTTGTTCGAGTGCTGTTTCGATATCGTGCATCTCCGTTTCTAGTTGCTCGATGCGTCGTGTGAGCGTACGGATTTGACGTTGCTCTTCTTTAGAGGCATGGTAGCTGGCTTTCGCTTCTGTCATCGGCTGGGCCGTTGCTAGTGGGGCATCCTTGGCCTCTTGCAAAGCGGCGAGTTCTTCTTTCTCTTGTTTTTTCTCGAGATAGTAGTCGTAGTCGCCTAAATACAGCGTGCTGCCAGTTTCTTCGATTTCAAGAATGGCCGTTGCGACCTTGTTGATGAAGAAACGGTCATGCGAAACGAAACAAATCGTGCCGTCGTAGTCGATGAGGGCTTCCTCGAGGACTTCTTTACTGTCGATGTCCAAGTGGTTCGTTGGTTCGTCGAGCAGTAGGAAATTATCATGTTCGAGAGACAGTTTGCAAAGCGCCAAACGGGCCTTTTCACCCCCGCTAAGTTGAGCGGTTGTTTTCTCAACATCGTTTCCTGAGAAGAGGAAACTGCCAAGAATCGAACGAACGTCTTTTTCAGGCATCGTAGAGTGACGAGACCAGAGTTCTTCTAGAACCGTTTGATTCGATGAGAGGCCGGCCAAGTTTTGGTCATAGTAACCGACTTGAACGCCAGCGCCTAAGTCGATTGAACCTTCGATTAAAGGAAGTTCACCCGTAATCGACTTCAAGAGGGTAGATTTTCCAATACCGTTAGGGCCTACAATCGCGATGGCCTCACGCTTACGAAGCTGGAAGGAAATCGGGCCGCTCAAGGCTTCGTGGTCGTAGCCGATATAAGCATCCGTTACTTGCAGCACTTGGTTTCCGGATTCGCGTTCAACGGTAAATTCAAAACGAGCAGAGCGCTGATCGCCTTTTGGTTTCTCTAAGCGTTCCATTTTCTCGAGCTTTTTACGGCGTGATTGCGCACGTTTTGTGGTTGAAGCGCGGACTAAGTTTTTCGCGATAAATTCTTCTAAGTCGTGAATCTCTTGTTGCTGCTTCTCGTAGGCTTTTTGTTTGAGTAAATAGCGTTGCTCGCGTTCTTCTAAGTAGTGCGAGTAGTTTCCTTTGTAATATTCGCAGGCCTTATGACTGATTTCATAGACTTCGTTACACACACGGTCCAAGAAGTATTGGTCGTGGGATACGATGACAAGCGCGCTACTTGAAGAGCGTAAATAGTCTTCAAGCCACGTCAATGTCTCGATATCCAAGTGGTTAGTTGGTTCGTCTAAGATGAGTAAGTCGTGTTTTTCTAATAAAATACGAGCTAGTGCCAAACGAGTGCGTTGGCCTCCAGAGAGTGCTTGAATCGGTTGGTCGTAGTCTTCTGGATAGAAACGGAATCCGTGAAGCACGGTGCGAATTTCAGACTCGTAACCATACGCGTTCTTCTGGTTCAATTCTTCTTGCAGTTTGTCGTATCGTTTTAAGGCGAGTTCGTACGCTACGGGGTCGCTTAGAAGGTCTGGGTCACCGAGTTGCTCCGCCGCTTTTTGCGCTTGTTTCTTCAAAGTTTCCACATCTTCGAAGAGATGCACCATTTCTTCCCAAACGGTGCGGGAAGACTGGATGGCAGCGTATTGATCTAAGTAGCCAATCGAGAGGTCTTTCTTCTTGGACACAGCGCCAAGAGAAGGTTCTTCGATACCAGCCAACATTTTTAATAGCGTAGATTTTCCAGTACCATTTCGCCCAACGATGGCAATGCGTGAATTTTCTTGAATATGAATCGTAATATTTTCAAATAGGACTTCATCCGCAAACGTACGCGCGAGTCCTTGTCCTTGTAATAAAATCATGACGGGTCCTTTCAATGTGGTATCAGTTTATTTTAGCATAAAAAAGAGGGGGACCAATATTGATACGCGTTCGTCTTTGCATTCACATTCACAATGGGGAGGTTGTGAAGAAAAAAGCACAAAGCTTGCTGCATATATGCGAAATTCACTAATGTTCGTGAGGTGCAAGCAAACTGTTTGTGAAATGAAATGTCGTTGTGATAGAATACGCATGGAAATAAAAGAAAAAGGGAGTCTTATTCATGAAAGATTTAAACGAATTAAAAGAAATCGAAGTGCCACGCGCAACTGCGAAACGTTTGGCCATTTATCATCGTTACTTACGTTTCTTGCATGATGCAGGAAAACGTCGCATCTCATCAACTGAATTAAGTGAAGCCGTAAAAGTCGATAGCGCAACAATCCGCCGTGACTTCTCATACTTTGGAGCTTTAGGAAAACGTGGATATGGATATGATGTAGAATACTTATTAGAATTCTTCAGCCATACTTTAAACCAAGATCGCCTAACAAACGTAGCTTTAGTAGGGGTTGGTAAATTAGGACAAGCGCTCTTAAACTACAACTTCCACCAAAGCAACAACGTGCGTATTAGCGCAGCGTTCGACGTAAACGAAGACATCGTTGGAACAATCCAAACAGGTGTGCCAGTTTACAGCATGGATGAAATGGTAGAACAATTGAAAGTTCAACAAATCCAAGTGGCCATCTTAACAGTGCCACAAGATGTTGCTCAAGAAACAGCAGACCGCTTAGTAGAAGCAAATGTTCGCGGAATCTTGAACTTCACACCAATCCGCTTAGACGTACCAGAAGACGTTCGAGTTCAAAACGTGGACTTAACAAACGAACTTCAAACACTTATTTATTTCTTGGACAACCAAAAATAATCTGTTGAAAGGCATCCTTACAGGGTGCCTTTTTGTGTGGAAAAATAAGTTATAAAACTTGAATACGTATTTATACGTGCTAAAATGGATGCAGGAGGTATAGCACATGTTATTAACGTATCCAGCATTAATTTATTTTACGGTAGAGGAAGAGGATAGCCCATATTTTGTTCACTTCCCAGACTTTGAGAACTCAGCAACACAAGGACGTACGATTTCTGAAGCAATGAGCAATGCCAGTGAGTATTTAGGAATGATGGCAGCGAGCCTCATTGAAGAAGGAGAAAAATTACCAAAAGCCTCCGCAATCAATGATTTAACACTTGAAGAGGATTTCCCATTTAAAGACGATGAAGATGTAGCCTCAGAATATAATCTGGATCAATCCTTCAAATCAATGGTGATGGTCGATGTTGAGAATTATTTAGATGCCACAAAACTCGTCAAGAAAACTCTGACGATACCAAAATGGGCCAATGACTTGGCGGTTAAACGCAACATTAACTTCTCTCAATTGCTGACAACGGCGATTGTGAATGAAGTGCGAATGTAAAAAGGTTAAACTCTAATATTGTTGATTTGAAGAAGGAGAAGAAAAAAGGAATGAAAAGGATAAAAGTAGTTTTACTTAGTTTATTGACGATTATTGGATTGACCTTTGCGGGATATAAAATAGTTGAGCATCGTACCATCGAAAAGATTGTTCAAAGTGATGAGGTAAAAACGATTATTGAGAGCAATTTGAAGCAAAGACATAAAGGAGCACTTGAAGAAGGAAATATCATTCAAAGTTATGAAATTGATAAGGACTCGATTTCTTTGAATCCGATGGGGGGCATAATGTTTCGCGTTTTTATTAATAATAACAAAGAGATGTATGTCAATTTTTTGATTGATAAAGATCCTCGTTATGATGATGGTAGGTTAGTCAATGAAGGTGGGGGTCCGTCTCAAGAATTTAAAAAATTAATCAGTGGATCGGGGAATGAGTAAAATTCGTAGGGACATATTGTGAAAATAGATGAGCACATCAAGTGAAAAGGATGGAAATTGAAATTGAAAAAGATGATAAGAGCACTTTTAGTAGTTGTGGGCTTAGTTGTTGGTGTATACACAATACGGGGAATAGTTCGCCATAATGAGATGAGTCAAATCGTTAACAGTGAAGAAGTTAAGGAAATCTATTTGAAAGTATTAACATCGATTGACCCTGATGCTTTTACCGAAAAAGGGAAAATACAAAAATATACAATTGACTCTTTCGAGAAAAAACCGACAGGCGGTATAATTGTTTATCTATATGTTAATGACAATAAAGATTATAAAACCTCCGTATACCTTTATAAGGATTATAATACTGGGAAGATAAAAGATGGTGGTGGCAGTTTGTCGCCGGAGTTGAATGAATTTGTAAAAAGTAAAAAAGCTGAGTAAAGTTTATATAGAGAACGTTATACGATATACTATGCAAAAAGGAAAGTTAACAATAAAAAGGGAGAGTTAATAGATGGAACTATTAAGAATTTTTGGGAATCAATTTTTTAAGGACTTTTTCATTAATTTTGGCGTTGCGACTTTATTTTGTTTGGCGTTCTTTTTAGCAGTTGCTTACACGGTTGTAAAGGTAATTATGGTGCAAGAATCGAATCGCACAACGACTGTGGATGAATCAAAAAAGGCAAAGAAAAAATAATGGATAATAAAAATAAGCACTAATCCAATCCGATTTGCGGAGCGATTAGTGCTTTTCTTTTGGTTCTTTATCGTCTAGTGAATCCTCGTCATCGGGCAGATTCTCGATGAGATTGGCGAGTTTTTTCAACTCGTTATAGGTGCGAAGCATGTTGATACTTGTTACGATGCTTGTCGTTGCGAATAGACAGCAGAATAATGTGATAAAGTCAAATCCATTTCCAGGATAATGCGTCGTTGCTAGAAAGATAAAGAAGACGGCTAATATGATTTCAAAATATAGTTTTCTGAAGAAACTTTTTCGTGTCATCGCAATCATCCTTTCCTGTCAAAATCTTACAAAATTCCAGACAAATAAGCAAGTATTTATTCTTGATTTTTCCTGACCAAATGAGTATCATAAAACTATGAGTTAGCACTCAGTGTTTTTGAGTGCTAAAAAAGATGAAGGAGGATTTCATATGTTAAAGCCTTTAAAAGATAGAGTTGTTATTCAAATGGTAGAGCAAGAAGAAAAAACTGCTGGAGGATTATTCCTACCAACAACTGCTCAAGAAAAATTACAATTTGCAAAAGTCATCGCAACAAGCGAATTCACTGCTGCAGAAGACCGTCAAGTGG
>URWJ01000065.1 GCA_900551535.1 uncultured Granulicatella sp.
GCATTTTCAAGTGTTAATGCGGTAATTGTCGTACCTGAAAGCATACGTGCGATTTCTTCTGTACGTTCCGCTTCGTCCATCACTTTTAGAATCGTATGCGTACGTTCGCCTTCTTCCACTTTTTCAATATGAATATGCGTATCCGCCATACTTGCCACTTGTGGTAAATGCGTAATACTCAACACTTGAGCATATTCTGAAATGTAGTGCATCTTCGAAGCAATCGCCTGCGCCACACGTCCGCTAACACCTGTATCCACTTCGTCAAAAATAATCGTTCCAACGAGTTGTTCTTTCGTGAAGATGGATTTCATCGCTAATGTAATACGCGACAACTCCCCTCCAGAGACAATCTTGCTAAGAGGCTTCAACGGTTCCCCTTTATTCGTTGAAATGTAAAACTCAACGATGTCAATTCCTGTTTCCAGTAAGGCTTCAGTTGTCTCAAATTGGATAGCAAATTGCGCATTCTCCATGTATAGTCCGTGCAATTCGCTCACAATATCGGCTTCTAAACGTTTAGCCACTTCTCGACGAATATTTGAAATCTTTTCTGCAATCGCAAAGGCTTCAAGAGTAGCTTGTTTCAACACTTTTTCTGTTTCAGCAATCAATGCTTCTTTATTTTCAATCTTATTCAAAGCGTCTCTTGCTTTATCTTGGAAGGCTAGAATTTCTTCTGCATCATCCCCATATTTACGTTTTAATTGATAGTAAACATCGAGACGTTCTTCAATAAAGGCCAGACGTTCTTCGTCAAATTCAGCATTTTCGATTTCATGACGAATCGCACTTGCAGCATCCTGTAGTTGATAATAAGCCTCGCTCATTTGCGTAGAGAGTGTCTTGAAGCTTGTTGAAATCGACTCTAGGCTTTCCACTTCACGGGTGGCTTCACCGATGGCATCGACGCTTGAATATTCTTCCCCTTCAAGAGCAGCAAGAGCTGTTTGAAGTGCCGTTTGGATTTTTTGGAAGTGTGTGAAGTATTCTTTTTCTTCACTTAATTGCTCTTCCTCACCTACATAAATATTAGCTTCTTCAATTTCTTGCAATTGAAATTTCAACATATCTACGCGTTGTGCGTCTTCTTTTTCCGCCGTTTGCAAGGCTCTAAGCTCTTGTTTGGCAGCAACCACTTTAGCGTATGCTTCATCGTACTCGGCCATTAACGAGCCCATTTGATGGTGTGCAAACTCATCTAATAGCCCTAAGTGTTTCTCTTCGTTTAATAAGAGGAAATGCTCATTTTGACCATGAATATCGATTAAATAAGGTCCGATTTGTTTAAGGAGCGCAACAGTCGCTAACTGTCCATTAATACGGCAGTTTGATTTCCCATTTTGCAATAATTCACGTTGAATCATTAATTCATCTTCAACAACTTCAATCCCGAATTCTTGCAACTTTTCAACAACAGATGGATCCTCAATTCGGAATACCCCTTGAATCAAGGACTTTTCTTCACCATAACGAATCATTTCAAGCGATGCACGTTCTCCAATCAATAGGCCCACCGCATCAATAATAATCGATTTACCAGCACCCGTTTCCCCGGTTAAAACCGTCATTCCTTTTTCAAACGTACACTGAACTTCTTCGATAATGGCAAAATTCTTAATATAAATCTCTTGAATCAAGTTCGTCACCCTTTACTTTTTTAATCGTTGCGCTTCTTTAACCGTCTCACGCGCGAGTTCTTCAAAAGAATGAACCTCACTTGGAGCCGTATTTTTTAAATGCGCTAAAAATTCAATATTCCCACTTCCACCAGTGATTGGTGAATACGTTACTTTCTCGACAGTAAATCCAATTTGTTCACTAAAGCTTAAAATATCTACTAATACATCCTCGTGAACTTTTGGATCGCTAACAATTCCTTTTTTCCCGATGCGTTCACGACCTGCTTCAAATTGCGGTTTAATCAATACGAGTACGTCTCCGCCTTCTTTTAGAATTGGTTTTAATGGCGGTAAAATAAGTTTCAACGAGATAAACGATACGTCAATCGATGCCACATCTGGTTGTCCTTTTGTGAAATCATCCGGAGTGGCGAAACGGAAATTCATACGCTCCATAACAACGACGCGTTCATCTTGGCGAAGTTTATAATCTAATTGGTTATACCCTACATCGAGTGCATAACTTTGTTTGGCCCCATTTTGTAAAGCCGCATCTGTAAAGCCACCAGTCGAAGCACCGATATCAAGTAAAATCTTTCCATCTACACTGACATCGAATTCTTTTAAGGCTTTTTCTAATTTCAAACCGCCACGAGAGACATATTTTAACGGTTCGCCTTTAATCATCAATGAACTCGTTACAGGAATTTTCTCCCCAGGTTTGTCGTATCGGTTATGATTCACCGCATCCACAATCTGTCCTGCCATGACAAGACGTTTTGCTTTTTCTCTGGAATCTGTCAATCCTTGTTGGACGACTAGAATATCCACACGTTCTTTTTCCATTTGTTACTCCTATATTTCTAAATACGTTAAAAATTCAACGAGTAGCGCCTTTGTTTGTTGATTTGCTGGTGTAAAAGCCACTTCTTCCAATGTACGTTTACAAGACGAAATTTCGCTTGCTAAGGCTTCTTTTGCGCCTTCTACTCCTAAGAGACTCGGATACGTATTTTTACTTAGTTCTGAATCCTTACCTGTTTCTTTCCCAGTTTGCTCACTTGTCCAGCACACATCTTGCAAGTCGTTTTGAATTTGGAATGCTAGACCAAAGTGAGTTGCATAAGAAACAAAAGCTTCTTTCATCTTCGCATCATCTACAAAAAGATTTCCAAGACGTACAGCAGCTAATAATAACTCGCCAGTTTTCTCACGATGGATTTCCTTCATTTGTTCCAGTGTAATCGTCACTTCTTCACTAGCGATATCTTTCATTTGGCCTGAAATCATGCCGCTCATACCTGAAGCAGTCGACAAAATCTTTACGGCTTCCATTAATTGATGAGCTTGAAGTTTGGCATTTGCTGCCACTTCGAAGGCTAAAGTGAGTAATGCATCCCCAGCTAAAATCGCAGTGGCTTCATCAAAAGCCTTATGCACGGTTGGACGTCCACGACGCAGGTCATCGTCATCCATCCCTGGTAAGTCATCATGAATGAGTGAATACGTATGAATCATCTCTAAGGCACATGCTAAGTCTAACGCTGCTTCATTTGACGAAGTTCCAGCTGACCCAACTGCAAGCGTTAAGAGTGGTCTAATACGTTTCCCACCGGATTGCACAGCGTATAGCATGGCTTCTTTCAACCTTGCGTCAGAAGCTCTTTTTTCGATAAGCTGTGTTAAGTGAAGCGCTACATCTTGTTGAAGTTGTTGAATAACATCCTTCACCATACGACTATGCCTCTTTTCCTTCTGCATTCACTGTAATCATTGCACGAACAGTTTCTTCGGCTTTTGTCAATGTTTCATTACAAAATTGGCTTAATTCCATTCCTTCTTTGAATTTATCAAGCGCTTCGTCTAAAGGAACATTTCCGCTTTCTAATTGGCGCACGATTTGCTCTAAGGCACCCATTGCTTCTTCAAATTTCATTTCTTTTTTAGCCATTATAAACTCTCCTTATTTTTTGCTGTGACAGTAGCATTCACTAAACCATCACTAAGTCTGATTTCAATTGGTTGTTTTTCTTCAATTTGGTCAACTGATTTCACGATATCGCCGTCTTTAAACACGATACCGTATCCGCGTGTCATAATCTTCAACGGGCTAAGTAAATCTAATTTCTCCACTAATTGTTGGAATCTGATTTGCTTATCTTGCAAGTAGTTTTGATTACTATCGACTAATTGCTTATGCAACCATTCGAGTTTTTGCTTTTGTTGAATTAATAATTGTTCTGGCGACACTAATTGCAGGCGGTGCGTAAATTGCATCGACTGTTGTTTTGCCAGGTGAAGTCTTTGTTGCATACCTTGCATTAGTTTTAATCGCAATTGATCGACTTGTTGTGCATAGACTTCATACATTCGCTCTGGTTTTACAAAAATACCTGACTTCTCTAATTTACTTAATAACTCTTTACGGGTATTCAACTGATTGAGCATCGTTGTTTGTAAGCGACTCGTTAAGTTAGCAAATGTTAAATGGATGTCATTTAAGACCGGCGTTGCAAGTTCTGCTGCGGCAGTCGGTGTGGCCGCGCGTTGGTCAGCCGCAAAGTCTGTTAAGGTCGTATCTGTTTCATGCCCCACACTGGAGATTATAGGTAGTGAGAATGAAGCGACACGTCTTACAACCGGTTCCTCATTAAAGGCCCATAAATCTTCGATGGAACCTCCACCACGACCAATGATAACCACATCGGCATCCGACTGTTCTACTAAGTCCAAGTTTTTAAGAATGCTTGGAACCGCGTGCACTCCTTGGACCACTGTTGGATATAACACGAGTTGCGCAATCGGGAAACGGCGAGCAACTGTTGTTTGAATATCTCGAATAACGGCACCTGTATCACTCGTTAAAATCGCAATTTTCTTTGGAAATACAGGAATTGGTTTCTTCGGCCCAGCAAATACGCCTTCTTCTGTCAGTTTCTTCTTCAACTGCTCATAGGCTTGATAAAGAGCTCCGACTCCATCCGGTTCCATATGTTCGATAATCATTTGGTATTTCCCAGATTTCTCATATACCGTTACGCGCCCAATCACAAGAACCTTCATTCCTTCTTCAGGTTGGAATTGAATTTTCTTATATGCTCCTTGAAACATCGTTGCTGCGATAATCGCATTTTCATCCTTTAAGTTGAAATACTTATGCACACTATTTTTATTAAAGTTCGAAATTTCTCCCGTCAAATAAACACGGTCTAAGTGCGGATCACGGTCAAATTTAGTTTTAATATACTTCGTCAACGCGGTGACGGTTAAGTATTCTTGTTCCATGTCCTACTCCTTCTTACTTTTTGCATTTTTTACGGTTTGCGCTAGTAACATTGCAATCGTCATTGGACCCACCCCACCTGGAACGGGTGTGATTGCACTTGTGAGTGGTGCCACTTCATCGAAGAGGGCGTCACCGCAGAGTTTTCCTGCTTCATTACGGTTAATACCGACATCGATGACAACGGCCCCTTCTTTCACGAAGTCTTTTGTAACAAGACCTGCTTTCCCTACTGCACTAATCAAAATATCAGCGCGTTTAGCAACTTTGGCTAAATCTTTTGTACGGCTATGACAAACTGTAACTGTCGCACCGTGATTTAACCCTAATAGTGCCATTGGACGGCCGACAATCGTACTTTGCCCGATAATCACCATCTCTTTACCAACAAGATCAATATTGTATTCTTTGAAGAATTCCATGATTCCTTGTGGTGTACATGGAACAATCGATTCATCCTTTTGTAGTAACTTTCCTAAGTTCACCGGATGGAACCCGTCCACATCTTTATCAGGATCAATCGCTTCTAAGACTGTATCTGTATCGATGTGTTTTGGCAGAGGCAATTGAACTAAAATCCCATGAACGCTAGCATCATGGTTGAGTGTATTCACGTATTTTAATAGTTCTTCTTGTGTCGTTTCTTCACTGAGTCGAATCACGTTTGAATGAATGCCTACTTCAGTTGCTGCACGTTCTTTGTTACGCACGTACACTTGGCTAGCTGGGTCTTCTCCAACGAGAATGACCGTTAGCGAAGGTGTGACTCCACTCTTAGAAAGTTGTTGTACTTCCTGTTTTAGTTCTTCTCTTATTTTTCCAGCTAATGCTTTCCCATCTAGAATTTGCGTCATAGAAGTCTCCTTTTTTCAAAAATAATATGTAATGTTGATAAAAATAAAATATGTATGGTGGAATTAACAAATGTGTGAATTATCATATATGATAATTTTTTAGTGCATTCAATGGGGTGTGACATGACTTAGGCGCAGTGGTTTATTGACTTTGAGTTAGGTTTATTACTGCAAATAATTTATATTGTATTGTCTTATAGATTAACCATTCAATATCATTTGCAATGTCCACGACCCAAATCCTTCGCACTGTGAAGGATTTTCCAACGTTCCATTTCTGGGCGCGATTGCTCACATCCTTTGTAGTTGAACTCGGGCTCACAGGACTGACGTCCACTTCCTGATATGTCCGCACGACTCGTTCCGAGTCCCTTGCGGCATATCAGTCCAGTGTTTCAGTCCTGAGCGTTCGCCCTCGTATCCTTGTTAGAACGGTCTCTTATTTTTGTTTTCGAATCCTAATAGGATGTCTGGGAATTCTTGGCTTACTGCGTAGAAGAATGGTTGTAGTAAGTCATCTGTTTCGTCACCGACGTTGTTAATCACAAGGCCAGTTTTCTTTCTACGGTATGATTTGTCGTTTGTAATCACCATTAATTGTGAAGTACGGCTAACCGTCATTCCGTAAGATTTTTGAGTGTAGATGTAGTGGTAGATACGCTCAGCTTTTGTTAAGTCGTATACTTGGAAATTCTTGTATGTCGCAAGTAGGTGGTGTTTGTATAAAACGATTCCTAATTGGTTATCAACATAAGTAGCATCTTCTAATACAGAATCCATAGAGTAGTTTAATTCTGGATAAGCACTGTATAATTCGTTGTACGCTTTGTCTTCGCTCTTACGTGTTGCGAAAGCACTGTAGAAGAATACTAGAGCAATAATACCAGCGATACCAGCAATGATATATGAGAATTGACGGTCTTTGTCAAATTCGTAAACAGAAGCATAGTATTCAGTTTCGGCTAGTTTTGAAATTGTTTCGTTTTCGCTAATTGTATCTTTAAATTCAATAGTATAGTTACGGACGGCACCGTCTGCACCGGATTTACGGATTTTAGCAGCAACGATAACAGGGTTTTCTACAAGATCATCGGCAGCGTTTAATTTATCAATTAATTTATCGCCGTCTTTGACTTCAATACTTGCATAACCAAAATCATCTGTATCTGTTTTAGAAAACTCGATTAAGTATAATTTTGTGCCTCCATCGATTGTAGCAATAGGATTTTTGGCATAACCAGTAATCTTAACAGCAGTGTAAGCTCCGTCTTTCATTGGTGCTTCACCGAAGACGTTACCTTGTTTGTATAAATTGTCAGCAGTTTGGTAGAACTGGAAGAATCCTAGAGCGCCAAGAGCAACGATAATAGCAAGAACTCCAGCGATGATTAAGCCAATAATGGTTTTAGTACTGCGTTTTTCAGTCATGATTATTCTCCTTTAAAGTGGGTTATATGATAGATATAATATACCACAAATAATTTTGAACTGCAAAATAAATTTTTCACTTTAATGGAGAGAATTTATTGGATTTGCATATAAAAAAAACGACCCGCATTGCGAGTCGGTTTGGTGGGTTGGTTTCAGTGAACCGTCAGCTAATATTCACAATGTGAATATTAGCTAAACGCTTTTTCTCACATCTTGTAGTTGAACTCGAAAAGGCAGAAACGACGTCCACTTCGACAAATATACGCACGACTGCAAGCAGTCCCTTGCGTTATTTGTCTCCAGTGATTCGTTTCTAAACGCCTTTTCTCGTATCCTTAAAATGGTCTATTATTTTCATACCCCACAGCTGTGTTAGGGAATTCTTGGGCAACTGCACGGAAGAATGGTTGTAAGAAGTCATCTGTTTCTTCACCGATGTTCTTAATTTCGATTTTCTTCTTCTTACCTTTGTATGAACTGTCGTCTGACAAGAAGATTAGGAATGATTCAATGTTTGTTGTAACTCCATATCTCTTGTGTGATAGCTGATAGTGGTAAACGCGTTTTGCTTTTGTTAAGTCGTATACTTCTAATCCGCTCCAAGTAGTGAAGAAGTGGTTTTTGTAGATGTATACA
>URWJ01000066.1 GCA_900551535.1 uncultured Granulicatella sp.
GACGTGTGCTCTTCCGATCTCGACGGTCAGTGCCAGACTCGCGGCATATGGCCCGATTAAGATTGAAAGTAACACGCCACCGACAGCGTGAGCAGTAGTGCCACCAGGAATTGGCACATTAAACATCATTAATAAGAAAGAAAGAGAAGCCGCAATCCCAAGCATTGGTGCTAATTCTTTATTTTCCTTTAATTGTGCTTTGACTTTCGTAATCGATAGCCCAACAACAGGCGCTGCCGCAACCGCTAAAACAGCACAAGATGCAGGACTTAAGTAATTATCTGGTATATGCATAACAAATTCTCCGTTCATCTTTTTCTAAGCTGTTAACAGAATATCACAACCAAAAAAATGAGGTCGTTGCAAAATAAGTTTAACAAATGTTACTAATCGATGTTGAGTCACTTTCTTAGAATTCATATGGTGAGAGTCGTATACTATAGATAGAATTGTAAAGGAGGATTTGCAAATGGAATTTATTAAAGAAGAAAAAGCGTTTAGACATTATAATGCAGCTGGAGAAATGGATGCAGAAATTACGTATATCCCAGAAGGAGAAGGTGTGATTGATGCAAACCATACATTTGTGGATCCAAGCCTACGCGGGCAAGGAGTTGCACGTCAATTAGTGGACAAGTTAGCAGACTTTGCAAGAGATGAAAACTTAAAGATTCATGCAACATGTCCTTATATCGTTTCTTTATTCGAAAAAAGTACTGAATACGACGATGTGAAAATATAAAAAAAGTATTAATTCACATAAATATTTTTTTAAATTCACAACTTTTTCATAAATGACCAATATAATTTAACCATACCCAATAAAACACCTAAGGTTTACTTCTCCCAAGTAAAAAAATGAACTCCCAACATTTTTTTATTAGTAAACCCTCCTAACCTTTTCCCGCTGTTCCCAAACAGCGGGTTTTTTTGTTTTGGAAAAAGGGGTATTTATGATAGTATGGACAAAGACCAATAGAAAAGGAGACGCTCATGAATCAGAATCACTATTATACAAATCAACCGAATAGTAAGAGTCAAGAAAAACATTTTAGCTATGTTTTAAAGGGATTCACATTCCAGTTTGCTAGTGATAATGGAGTGTTCTCTAAAAACACGATTGACTTTGGAAGCCAATTGCTGATTGGATCTTATGAGGTTCCAACCCATCTTGCAAAAGGGAAACTCCTAGATGTCGGTTGCGGTTATGGTCCAATGGGATTGTCCTATGCAAAGGCAAATCCTCAGATGTCTGTGGAAATGGTCGACGTGAATGAACGTGCCATGGATTTAGCAAAGCGTAATGCCGAAACGAATGGAATTCAGAACGTGACGATTCACGAAAGCAATACGTATGATAATGTCCATGCGAAGGATTATTCAGTGATTATTAGTAATCCGCCGATTCGTGCCGGAAAAGACGTCGTGCATCGCATTTTAGCCGAGGCTTATGACCATCTAGTAGAAGAAGGGCAACTCGTCATCGTGATTCAGAAAAAACAAGGGGCTCCGAGTGCGCAAAAGAAAATGCAAGAAGTTTTTGGGAATGTCGAACGCATTGCACTCGATAAAGGGTATTGGATCCTTGTGAGTACAAAGGAAAAAGGGGAATAGAAAATGGAAAAGATTGAAGAAAGAAGAAATCAAAAAACACCGAAGAAACCAAAGAAGAAATTTAACTGGCGCATTTTCCTAGCAACAATTTTATTTATTATTGCAGGGCTATTATTTGCGGCTGGTCCGATTCGTACCTTCTTACTTTCTCGTTTGCAAACTCAACAAATTGAAGCTGCTTCAAATATTACTTTAGCCGAAGTGAAAGCCAACGAGGCGGAGGAAGCGGAGTTTGATTTCTCGAAAGTAGAAGCGATTGATTTAGATAAAGTATTAAAAGCAAATTTCGATAAAGGGAAGTTCTTAACACTTGGACAAATTGCGATTCCGAGCGTGAAGTTAAACTTACCAATCTATAAAGGTTTAGCCAACGAAGTGTTATTATCTGGTGCCGGAACGATGAAACCCACTCAAAAAATGGGTGAAGGAAACTACGCTCTTGCCAGCCATAACTACTTTGGCGACATGACACTGTTATTCTCACCACTTGTGAACCTTAAAGTCGGAGAGAAAATTTATACGACTGACTTAGAGTACGTTTATGAATATGAAACAACTTCTGTCGAATTGATCGAACCAACACGAGTAGAAGTGATCAACGACCAACCTGGTGTAACAGAGATTACACTCATTACTTGTGATGACTATAATGCGTCAAACCGTTATTGCATCAAAGGAAAATTTGTATCGAAAACTCCAGTTGGAGAAGTCAGTGATAGTGTGAAGCAAGCCTTCAACTTAAACTTTAATACGATTAAATAACAGAAAATCCCAATCACTAACACAGTGATTGGGATTTTTAGTTAGAATTGATAAGGTTCCACGTGAATATCGATAAATGAAATAGCGAATTCATCGTAAAGTTCTTTTTCAATATATTCAGTGATTTGATGACTCTTATACACTGATAGGTCTTTATCCATACAAACGGTTAAGTCGATATACACATTTGATCCGTATCGACGCGCTTTTATTTCACAAATATCTTTCACTTCAGGATGTCGTAAGATAACGGGGATATAATTATCCAATTCGGTCTGGTCGAATCCATCTGTCAGTTGAAACGCACTTTCGACAAACACTTCAACGGCTGTGCGAACAATTAAAAGACCGACGACGAAGGCCATGATATTATCGAGCCAGTGTAATCCAAGAGATGCGAATAATACCGCTAAGGCCGTCAAGAAACTCGTCATCGCATCGCTTAAGTTGTCTTTTGCGGTTGCTTTAAGACCAAGAGACTGGATGCGTGCAGCTAAGTTCTTATTGTAGAAATAGACGCCAATCATTACAACCCCTGAAAAGAATCCAACGATGGAAGAAATAAGTGAAGGAGCCTCCGTTACCGGATTAAGAAATGCTTGGAAGGCATTCCTGATAACTTCAATCCCGATAAAGAACATGATAAATGAAGTCGCAAGGCTAGCAATTGTTTCGAATTTCCAGTGTCCGTATGGGTGGTTTTCATCACTTGGCTTTTGCGATACGCGTAATCCTACAAGTACAAGAACGGATGAAATCACGTCTGTGAAGTTGTTCCATCCATCGGCAAAGAGCGCTTCTGAGTTGAAGAGTTTCCCGACGATCAGTTTTATTGCAGATAAAAAGATATAGGTACCGATACTTAAGATAGCGCCGCGTTCGGCTTGTTTAAGGCGCTCCGTTGCAGATAATGGCAAAGGTGTCATCTCCTAAAAATAAATTCGTTTCTTATAGTAATGCTTTTGAAAAGGGGGTGCAACAGATAAAGTATACCTAAAAAACTCGGTGGATAGGGTGATTAAATCAATTCTTGGTCATCCTTACGGATGTTTATTATCATTACCATAATAGGATACCGATTCGAGTCTTCGTCTCTCATCTTCCAATTTTCAAAGTAGGAGTAATGAGCAAGCTCAAACTCCTACTAATTCATCTTGGATATTATTCCCTATTATGGTGATGATAAAATCCGTAAGGTCCAAGAATTGATTTACTACGTATTCGCCTTCGTGAAATGGAGAGATGCAGAGAGTTAGTGTGTGCTTCTCACTAACTTTTTAGTTTTTACGCATGATAAAATCCGTAAGGTCCAAGAATTGATTCAGTACATATCCGCCTTCGTGGAATGGACCGGTGCAAAGATGTAATGAGTGCTGCTCACAGATTTTACATAGCTTTTAAGAATGAAAGTGAAGGGGAGTTTGCTGTAGACTCTCCTATATTTTTAATCAGAAACAATAGACGGCGTTTGGTGGATTTGTTATAATCTTCTTATTGAATGAGAAAGAGAGTGGTATTATGGCAACAGCATTGATCGTATATGCTAGTTTAACAGGAAATACAGAAGAGATTGCAGATATTTTAGCAGAAGCATTAGAAGAGCGTGGCGTAGAAGTGGATATGAAAGAATGTACTTCAGCGCAAGCAAGCGAATTCCATAATTATGATATTAATGTTGTCGCAACTTATACTTACGGAACAGATGGCGACTTACCTGATGAAATCGTCGACTTCTATGAAGAATTAGAGGAAGAGGATTTAACAGGAAAAGTATACGGAGCGCTAGGTTCAGGAGATACTTTCTATGATAAGTTCTGCCAATCAGTATTAGATTTTGATGCGCAATTTGCAAAAACAGGTGCCAAAAAAGGTGCTGAAAATGTCTTAGTAGACTTAAACGCTGAAGCAGAAGATATCGAACATATCCAAGCTTTTGCACAAAGCCTAGTTGACGCTTTAGCATAATGATATATGTTAGCTACCTTAGACCATTTGTTTAGGGTAGCTTTTTTATTGGAGGAAGAGATGTATTATACCGTACAACAAACTGCAGAGAATCTGGAAATCGACTTAGGATATCTCATGCATTTAATCCAAACAAAACAAGTGAAGACGGTGGAGGTGGATGGCGAGTTACTGTTAAACAGTGCGCAATTCGACTTCTTCTTAAAACAACGCGAGCGTCTTTTGGAGGAGTATCAAAAATATTTAGATGAACCAATTCCTGAAGACATCGATATAAAGGATGAAGACTAGGATGCATAGCGAGAGCTCAAAGGACATCAAAACTAAAAAATACCGCTTACGATTTCTCAGTTTTGTGGAGATTATGATAATCACTTAGTGATAATAAAGCGAATTCCCTTCCGTTCAAGAAAAGAGTAGGGATAAAAGAAATTGTAAATTTAAGTATTCTATGAAAATGAAAATACACACTGAAAAAACAATTTTTTTTTGAAAAAAGTAGTTGACATTGAAGACAAATGAGTTCATAATGAACACATCACTAGAAAAGGAGTTAAGAACATGACACACTTAAGTATCGTATTAGAATTAAATACGCGTTGGCAAAGCCACTAGATACAGGTTGTTCTTAACGTACTTTTGTACATATAGATACAACCTTCATTGACGTGAACTTGTATCTATGTGGATTTCAATTATAAAGCAAACTCGACCACGTAGATCTATAGACTAGAGCTGACGTGGTCTTTCTATTTGTATGAGAGACTCGTAGTAACATACGTAGTCTCTTTTTTAATTGAGTTTGCGAACAACTATTTAATTTTTGGAGGAATTCATCATGAAAAAGAACAAAAGCATTTATTTATTCGGAGCATTATTAGTATTAGTAGTCATTGGAGCATTATTCTTCAATCAATCAGGAGATAAAAATAAAGAAACAAACGCAACTAACACAGCGTCTACGCAAACAGAAACCGTTAAAATTGGGGTATTACAATTACTTAGCCACCCAGCCTTAGATGCGATTTATAAAGGGTTACAAGACGAATTGAAGAACGAAGGATATGAAGTTGGTAAAAACTTAGAAATCGATCTTCAAAACGCACAAGGCGACCAAAGTAACTTAGCAAGCATGTCTGAAAAATTAGTTTCAGGTGGAAACAACATTTTAGTAGGGATTACAACTCCTGCAACATTAGCGTTAGCGAACAATACAAAAGAAACACCAATTATCATGGGTGGGATTACTTATCCAGTTGAAGCTGGTTTAATCGCAAGTGAATCAAAACCAGGAAACAACATTACTGGTGTTAGTGACCGTACACCAATCAAACAACAATTAGAAATTATGAAACAAGTACTTCCTAACATGAAGAAAGTCGGTATCCTTTACACTTCAAGCGAAGATAACGCCGTAAAACAAGCTGAAGAAGCTGAAAAATATGCTAAAGAATTAGGTTTAGAAGTTAAAGTTTCAACGATTGCAAACACAAACGATATTCAACAAGTAACTGAAAGCTTAGCAAGCCAAGTAGATGCCATCTTCGTTCCAATCGATAACACAATTGCAAGTGCAATGGCAACAGTGACTCAAGTAACAGATGCAGTTAAAGTGCCAGTATTCCCTTCAGCTGATACAATGGTTGCTGACGGTGGAGTATTAGGTGTAGGTGTTGACCAATACCAAATCGGTGTAGAAACAGCTAAAGTAGTTGTAAAAGTTCTAAAAGGTGCAAACCCAGCCGATACACCAATCACATTAGCAAACAAAGGTGTTGTATATGTTAACGAAGAAAAAGCGAAAAAATTAGGCATTACAATTCCAGAAAGTATCTTAAAAGATGCACAAAAAGTAACACCAACAAATAAATAAGATAGTTTAGAAACGTTGATATGATAACAACTCTATGAGGTGGTGGTTCATACACAATATGACTTAAACGTCATATTGATCGTTTCAGAGGAGGATTTTTTTCGAAATGGATTTAGTAATTTCTTCGATTTCTCAAGGGATATTATGGGGCGTATTATCTCTCGGGTTATTCATTAGTTTTCGAATTTTAAATATTGCAGATATGACGACTGAGGGGAGCTTTCCTCTCGGGGCTGCGACTTGTGTGATTTTGATTCAACAAGGAGTGAACCCATTTTTAGCAACGCTTGTAGCGATGATTGCCGGAGCGCTTGCTGGTGGGGTGACAGCGTTCCTTATGACTGTTTGTAAAATTCCAAGTTTATTAGCAGGGATTTTAACAATGACGTCACTCTTATCCATCAACTTACGTGTGATGGGGAAAGCGAATATCACACTTCTTGGACAAGATACGATTTTTAGTGTCTTTTCAAAACTAGGCTTACCAAAGTATTTTGACATTATCATTATGGGGCTTGTCGTGATTGGGATTTTAATTTTCCTCATGTATTGCTTCTTCAAAACAGAATTTGGACAAGCACTGATTGCGACAGGGGACAACGAAAAGATGGCACGCGCGCTTGGAATTAACACGCGTAAGATGACCGTGTTTGGCTTGATGCTCTCAAACGCACTCATCGCCTTAGCCGGTGCGATTTTAGCGCAAAACAATGGATACGCAGACGTCAACTCAGGGCTTGGAACCATTGTTATTGCACTAGCTGCGATTATTATCGGTGAAGTGATTTTCGCCGACGAATCATTCGTTGGACGTCTTGTCTGCATCCTTTACGGATCAATTATTTATCGTTTACTATTAATGCTTGTGTTGCTACTCAATGTCTTCCAAGCAAATGACTTTAAGCTCATCTCAGCAGCACTGATTGCATTCTGTTTAACAGTGCCACAAATAAAGAGCTGGATTCAGCAAAAAAGCACACGTCATAGAAAGGGGGAAAACTAAATGAGTATTGAAATTCAACACTTATCAAAAACATTTTTCCCTGGAACTTCACGTGAGCATAAAGCACTAAAAAATGTTAGCTTATCCATTCAAGAAGGTGACTTCATTACGATTGTCGGAGGAAATGGTGCAGGGAAATCCACTTTCCTAAACGCGATTGCTGGTAATTTTGCTTTGGACGAAGGGACAATCTCGTTTGGTGGCCATCAAATCGAACAGACGGCGGATTTTGAACGTGCGGCCTACATTAGCCGTGTTTTCCAAGACCCAATGCAAGGAACGGCTCCTCGTATGACAGTGGCTGAAAACTTAGCCTTGGCAAATCGTCGTGGTCAAAAACGTAGCCTGTTTAAAACGTCGTCAAAAGAAGAGTTGCAACAATTCGAGGCCTTACTAGCCCCCCTAGGACTTGGCTTAGAAGACCGTCTTCACACAGAAATCGGACTCTTATCAGGAGGTCAACGTCAAGC
>URWJ01000067.1 GCA_900551535.1 uncultured Granulicatella sp.
GCTACGTGTATTATCATCACGTAGTGGTATATGTGGATTAATTTCTTTTAATTTTTGGATATCGATTTTAGTGTAATCGTATGAATAAGTAATCGTGAAAACATCATCTTTGTAATCCGTATTATATTCAACACCTTTACCGATAAGAACTTTTAGTTTTTCTTTGGTTTCTCCAGCAGCTTTTTTTAGCATCTCAAGAGGATTATCACCCGCCACTTTTGAAATAATAAAAGTAGATACTTTTTCTTCTTTTAATAAGACATCATCTTTATAATACAATGTCATTGTGTCTGTACCACTGTTACTAGCAGCTTCAAAAACTGCTTTTTGAGCACCTTCTAAACTATAAACAGTTGTTGGAGCAGCTGTTGTTGGTGTAGCTGTTGTTGGTGTAGCTGTTGTGGTTGTTTCTTGAGTCGTAGCAATCGTTGTTTCTTCTTTTTTCTCTTGTCCACACGCACCTAAGAGGAATGCACTGGTAAAGAGGAGTGCAAATACTTTCACAGTGTTCTTCATGCATAGTCTCCTTCATTTTTGAAAAAAGGGGAGAAGAGGACCCTCTTCTCCCTATTTAATTTAAATTTTAAGCATTATTTTTCTTTATAGCCACCGTTAATAAGTGCTTCTTTAAATTGAGAATAGCCAAGAGTGTTGTCATCACGTAGATTTAAATTCGGAACTACTTCTTTGAATTTTTGCATATCAAGTTTAGTGTAATCGAAAGAATAAGTAATCGTGAAAACATCATCTTTGTAATCTGTTTTAATCTCAAATCCTTTACCGATAAAGTCTTTCAGTTTTTCTTCTGTTTTCGCACTAGATTTCTTAAGTGTTTCTAAAGGATTCTCGCCTTCCATTTTTGAAACAATATAAGTAGTTACACTTTCCTGTTTTAATAAAACGTCATCTTTATAATATAACGTCATCACAGCTTTTACAGCGTCATCACCAGCTTCAAGAACTGTTTTTTTAGCATCTGCTGGCATTTCAGTTTTTGCTTTAGCTACAGTTGTTGGAGTCGCTGTTGTTGGAGCAGCCGTTGTTGGAGCAGCTGTTGTTTCTGCTTGTGTAGTCGCAGTTGAGTCTTGCTTTTGTCCACATCCTGCTAATACTAGACCAGCTGTAAATAGAAGTGCGAATGCTTTTGTTGTTTTGTTCATGATTTTTACCTCACTTTTTGTTATGTATCATAAAACCGGCAAGAGAGAGCTTTACCGGTTTTGCTTATTTAATTATTTTTCAGTATAGCCAGCTTTGATTAGTGATTCTTTAGAAGCTTTGAAACTTACTTTCTCACCTGGACCAGAAAAATCACTTGGGATGGCTTTCTTTAAATCAGAAAGTTTAGCAACAGTGTAGTCTACAGTCACAAATTGAGTAACAATGCCATCTTTAACTTCTTGAGTAGCAGTTACACCTTTAACTGAGTTGTACAAATCAGTGTTTTCTTGGAATTTTTTAAGTGCTTCATCTTCTGAAATTGGAATTTTACTTAAATCAACCTCAGATTTTGCGGTTTGTTTTGTTACAACGTCTCCCTTATAGTAATAAACTAAAGTTGAAGTAACACCTTCTTGTTTTAGCTCGAATGTAGCAGTTTCTTCTTTCGCACATCCTAATAGTACGAATAATGCTGTAAATAACACAGCGAATAATTTCATTGCTTTTTTCATGAAATACATCCTTTCAAGTTGTAATATACATATATTATAAATCTAATAATTCTAATATGCAAGCCTTTTTACAAAAATGGGTTCTAATGAAGGTTGACAATTGCTAACAGTTTGATTTTAACAGCAATATGCTATACTAATCTTACAGTGAAATGGAGGAGAAAGTATGAATCAAACTGTAAACTTCTTGAAAGAACTTGTGGCAATTCCGTCACCAACTGGCTATACCAGAGATGTGCAAGACTATTTAATCGATGTATTAACAGATATGGGATATGAGCCAACACGTACAGCAAAAGGATTAGTGGTTGTAACAGTACCTGGAGCAATGGATGAGAAACAGCGTGTGGTAACGGCACATATTGATACACTTGGTGCGATTGTTCGTGCAGTAAAATCAGATGGTCGCTTGAAACTTGACCGTATTGGTGGATTTGCTTGGAATATGATAGAAGGAGAAAACTGTACGGTTCACGTTGCTAGCAATGGAACGACTGTTTCTGGAACGATTCTTTTACATCAAACGAGTGTACACGTATATCGTGAAGCAGGAACGGTAGAGCGTAGCCAAGATAATATGGAAGTTCGTTTAGATGCAAAAGTGACAAACGAAGCCGAAACGCGTGCATTAGGAATTGAAGTAGGGGACTTTGTATCCTTTGATCCACGTTTTATCCTTACACCAACAGGATTCATCAAGAGCCGTTTCTTAGATGATAAAGTGAGTGCAGCAATTTTATTAACCTTATTAAAGAAATACAAATCAGAAGGAATCACATTGCCAGTAACAACTCATTTCATGTTCAGTTGTATTGAAGAAACTGGAACAGGAGCTAACAGTAGCATCCCAGAAAAAGCAGTCGAATTCTTAGCCGTGGATATGGGTGCGATGGGGGATGACCAACAAACAGACGAATACACCGTTTCTGTCTGTGTGAAAGATGGTTCTGGACCTTATAACTTTGATTTCCGTCAACATCTTGTCTCTCTATGTAAGGAGAAGAATATTCCATTTAAATTAGATATTTATCCTTATTATGGTAGTGACGCCTCAGCAGCGATGCGTGCGGGAGTAGAAGTGAAACACGCCTTACTCGGTGCTGGAATTGAATCAAGCCACTCTTATGAAAGAACGCATCTTGATTCGATTGAAGCAACACAACAGTTAGTCGATGCCTACCTTTTAAGTTCATTAGTAGAAGCTTAATATGGAGCCTTTCCAACAGTGTTTGGGAAGGCTTTTTTTGTTTTTGAAAGTTTTTTGAATTATTTTGTTGACACGGTCTCCTCAGGGGAGTATACTCTAAAACGTAAAACTTACGATTTAGAAAGTGAGAGAATTATGAACAAGAAAGAAAAGGTTATTTTAGGAGGGGCAGTTGCGCTAGGCTTGCTATTTGCATCGGGTGCCGTATTATCCCAGCAACAAGCCCAAACAACGGTCACAACAACTGAGGAGACAACGATTGATGCCGAGCGTATGGCGAAATACGAACAGGCAGCACAAGAAATTAAAGACAATAAACCAAAGACAATTGTCGGAGAAGTCTTTGAGAATGGATATTTGAAAAAACACGGCGATCATTATCACTTTGTATATGGTGCGCCACCAGCAGATGCCATTTATGAGCAGAAAAAACCAGGTGCGACAGCAACTACAGTAGAAGACAATTACGTCTTCAATCCAAATGATATCGTGAGTGAAAATGAATTAGGATTTGTCGTTCGACACGGAGACCACTTTCACTTTATCTACCGTTCACAATTAGCAAACGCACAAACAGTGACAAGAGAAGATGAAAATGGCAAGAAGAGAACGTGTAAATTATTACGTATCCCGCACGGAGACCATTTCCACGATGTGTTAGACTGTGGAGACGGCAGTGCTTCTTTCGCCTTTGACGATGAACCAATTTCAAGACCATCGACTGGTGGAAGCCAAACAGGAGTGGCTAGTACAATCGGTACCGTTACACCAACAAGACCAAGTACGGCAAGCACACAACCCGTAACGCCGTCAGCAACAGATATTGCGACACCGCAAGCTGAAGAGTGGACATTGCAATCGCCAGAGATTCAAAAATATTTAGACTACATAGTGTATGCTTACGGCGTGGAACGAGATACGATTAAGTTTGAGTCTGTGACAAACGATCAAGGCGAGTATGTCGGAAAAGTTTTCGCGTTTCAAAATATGGAACAAGGGCAAGATAAAAACCATATTCATCCTTGGGTGATTCCATTGAAACGTTTCGAAGTGCCAAATTCTGACCCATCGATTCCTGCAGAAGTGCGACTATCCCAAGAGATTGATTTAATCGCAAGACGTATGGGCATTTCTCGTACAGCGATTCGCATTGTAAATGGACGCTTTGATATTCCACACGGCGACCATAGTCACTCAATGAATATCGTCAATAAAGACGGCATCGAAGCCTATGAGAAAAATAAACTTCCAGTTATCGTTCCTCCATTTGTGGCAGGGGATGTGAATTTAGAGACTGTTTTTGCCAAAATTGACGAAGTGAAAGCTCATGCCAGCGAAAAATACAAAGATGATCCTGTAACATTGAACCGTATTTTAGTAGCCTTGAACGAATACAAAGAACAAGTACAACTAAAAGGGAACTCAACAGAAGGATTCGTCAAAGGATTGGAACGCTTCGAGGCGCAAACCATTAACCACGAGACAGTCGCTGCTGAAGAAGTAACGCCTGAAGAACAAAAGATGAACGCGACTCACGAAGAAACGGTTCGTATGGTTGGTGAGTTGAACTTACAAGACTACGGCGTGACGGCTGACGAGTTAAAAGACTTAGCTTCAAAAGCACGTGCATCAAATACAGAAGAGCAAGTGAACGCGATTCGTGCATTAGTACAAGCTTTACGTGATGCCAACGACCGTATTAGTATTGAAGGAATGCGTTACTTATACTTCTTAACACAACACGTTTTAGACCAAGAATTACCAGCTGCGCTTCGTGAAGAAGTGGCAAGCTTAATTAAGCGTTATATGGGTTCACGATTGAACTTTGCGACGACACCTGTTGAATCCCTCATTATCGAATCTTATCGCACAAAATTAGCGATTAAAGAATCTCATGCGAAATTTGATGGAAAAGTCGATGCGACAATCGGAAAGAACTTGAAAGAAATTTTAACACCGGCTTCTGAAGAAGAACAAAGTATTTTCCAAGAGGCAAAAGACTTCGCTGAAATGGCGCTGGATGAATCGGATAAAGATAATAGCACTCCGAAGAGCTCTATCTTAGATGTGAAACCTTCAGAGGCAAAACCAGCCGAAGAGACTACAACGACACAAAGCGAAACGACTGAAACGACAGAAAGTACGACCGCTTCTGTAGAAACAGCGGAAGAAACAACTGCAACAACAGAAACTGTAACAACAGAAACTGCTACTACTGAAGAAGCGACAACGGTTGAACAATAGAACCTTTAAACACGTAACTCTTTAATAAAGAAGAGTTGCGTGTTTTTGTTTCATATGAATAGGTGGTTTAGCGGTATTTATGGTATACTAATACAGCATTCTAGTTGAAGGAGGGATTTAAATGGCAGTCATGCAATTTGGCGAAAACAATACTTGGATTAACATTAATTCAGATTTAATCAGTGAATATTCATCCATTTACGATACGTATGAAATCGATGACGAAATGATTGAATACGCGCTTGATAAAAACGAACGCGCGCATATGGAGTATAATCGCCGAACGAAGACATTGGTGTTCATTTATAATGTCCTCAATTTAACGCGTGAAGAAAATTATTACGATACGATTCCATTGACGTTTATCGTACGGCAAAATCAAATCGTTACGATTTCCAATGAGCAAAATGAATATATTATTGATCAAATTCGTGAAGAGCTGGAAGAAAATATGCATTGGAGCGTATTTAATTTCTTATTGCATAGTTTATTTACAATTTCGGAAAACTATTTTCCAATTCTTGAGACATTAAATAAAGAACAACAAAAAATTAGTAAATTGCTTCGAAAGAAAACGACAAAGGATAACTTATTCCGTTTGTCCGACATGGAGATTGAGGGAATGTATTTAGTTTCAGCAACGAAGCAAAATGCGGTTGTACTAGAGCAACTGAAGACGCAACAAGCCTTCAAGGAGCTCGATGATTCTGAAAGAGAGCAGTTGGAAGATAACATCATCGAAGCGAATCAATTAGTAGAGATGACGGATTTGCATCTTCAAATCTTGCATCAAATCGCAAACACGTATAACAATGTATTGAATAATAACTTGAACGACACGATGAAATTCTTAACGGGCATCTCGATTTTAATGACGATTCCGGATATTGTGACGGGATTCTTTGGGATGAATGTGCAGATTCCATTTACGGAGTTTAGACACGGATGGGCGATCATTCTTTTGATTATCGCATTCGGTTGGATAGGCGTGTCGCAGATTATCAAGCGCATTATGAAAGATTAACCAAAAACACCTTCCTACTTGATAGGAAGGTGTTTGTTTGTGTGTGCTAGGTTTTTATCTGTGCTCAGATATATGATTACTACGAATCCTTGCGGATTTGTTTATTGTAGCTGTAACGTTGCACCGGCGCAAGCCTTGGTCTTGCGCCTAAAAGGGAGTAAGACAGAAATTAAAACTGGACTCACAGTGTGAGCCCAGTTTGTTTCGTCGTCTTACCCCCGCAAAGATGATTAGAATTAAGCAAATCACGAGTGATGAAGCTTAATTCAATCAGCCACTGCGTCTTTATCGATAAGCTTTTTCTAACTACTGCTACAATAAAATCCACAAGATTCTCCGTAATCATTTATAAACTTGCTACATAAGAAAAAACCTTCCTATCGGGTAGGAAGGTTTTTGGAAATCTGAGAATAGGAGACCTATCTAACCTCGTTTGGTGATGGGAGGTTAGATAAGTTTCTTAGCTTTTTCGGTATTGGCGAAGTGGAGTTTGGCCACTTTACCAAGAAGTTCCATACCGCCGTGTTTTAAAATAGTGGCTGCTGTCTTATCGACGTTCGCGCCGGCACCGCTTGGAAGTTCATAACCATATTCGGCGCTAAGCGAATCGAGGCCATCAAGGAAAGCACATCTAGCAATCATAGAAGCGGCCGCAACTGCGATATGGTGACTTTCGCCTTTTGTAATAAAGTATGTTTTGTCTTTATCCACAAGGTCTTGGCCTTTGAGATAACGGTAATACAAATCTGGTTTACAGAATTGGTCGATTAAATACGCTTCTGGAACCTCAGGAGCGAGTTTTTCAGTTAAGAGACGGAGGGCTTGGTTATGAAGCAGTGCCTTCATCTCGTTTAGATTTTTAACTTGTTGGACTTCGTTATATTTCTCTGGCCAAAGCGTTAATAACTTATAAGGCACAGCTTCTTTGATTTTTGGAACGAGGGCCTTAATTTGGTCGTCCGTCATATCTTTGGAATCGCGAACGCCCATCGCTTTTAACGTTGCGATGTTTTCTTTTGAAACATAAGCTGCCGCTACCGTCAGTGGACCAAAGTAAGCGCCGTTTCCGACTTCATCGCTTCCGATGACACTCCAAGTCGCAAAACCTTCTGGAAGAGTGGAGTCTCCTGGGGCTTTTTTTGCAGTGGCATCCATCGATTGTTCGAGGTGGTTCTTTTGGATAAAGGTTTCAATGCCTTTGCCTTGAAAGAGAACCTTACCCGAT
>URWJ01000068.1 GCA_900551535.1 uncultured Granulicatella sp.
AGTCATTGCATTTTTATTTGTATTTAGTATTATCGTGATTATTCATGAATTTGGGCATTACTATTTTGCCAAAAAAGCAGGGATATTAGTCCGTGAATTTGCAATTGGTATGGGACCAAAAATCTTCCAAGTCCGTAAAGGTGAAACAGTGTATACGCTACGCTTACTACCGATTGGTGGATATGTTCGTATGGCAGGGCATGATGAAGATGAACAAGAAATTAAACCAGGGATGATGATTACAATCGTTCTTGACAGTGAGAATGTTGTTCAAAAATTAAACTTTGACGATAAAATCATTATCGAGAATTCAGTCCCTTTCCAAATTGAAGATGCAGATTTGCATAAAGACATGACATTAACTGGATACTTCATTAATTCAGAAGAGAAGGTTACATTATCTGTTTCGAAGACTGCAACGATTATTGAGTCAGATGGAACAGAGGTCGTTGTTGCGCCAGTTGAGCGTCAGTTCAATTCGGCAACATTGTGGAATAGAATTAAAACAAACGCTGCTGGTCCGATGAACAACTTTATTTTATCCATTTTAGTATTCATCATTGTCGGGTTCATGCAAGGTGGAGTTCCATCTAATGATGCGATTATCGGTCAAGTAACGGATGATTCTGCAGCCTTTGTAGCAGGCTTAAAAGAGGGAGACAAAGTCATTTCTATTGATGGAATTGAAATCCACTCATGGGATGAAATGACAAAAATTGTCCGTTCAAGTGCGGATAAAGCTCTATCTGTTTCGATTGAACGTAATGGTAAAACAGAGGAAGTCCAAGTAACACCAAAAGCAGTTGAAGCGTCGGACGGTTCAAAAATTGGACAATTTGGCGTCACAAGAATTCTTAAAAATGATATTCTTTCCATTATTGCTTATGGATTTACACAAACTGTTTCAGTAGTTGTCTTAGTTCTATCCGCATTAGGGTCGCTATTTACTCGTGGGTTTAATTTAAATCAACTAGGTGGACCGGTTGCTATTTATTCTATGACATCGCAAGTGGCTAAAAATGGGTTCATTGATTTACTTGCTTTCATGGGAATGATTAGTGCCAACCTTGGAGTAATGAACCTTTTACCAATTCCAGCACTTGATGGTGGAAAACTAGTTCTGAATGTTATCGAAGGAATTCGTAAGAAACCACTCGATCCAGAAAAAGAAGGTTATTTAACGATTGCAGGAGCTATTTTCCTTTTTGCGTTAATGCTTCTTGTGACATGGAACGATATTATGAAATTATTTAATTAGACAAGAGAGTGTCTCTACGATGGTGGAGCACTCTTCTTATGTAATAAAAAAGGAGGAAACCATGAGTCAATCACAAAAAGATTTAATGAAAAAAGTGATCGAGCAATTTAATATTGCTGACACTAGTATTTTTTCTCCGGAATTTGATGAAGCAAAATTAGTTCGAATTGATATCTCTAAGTTAGATAAAACATGGACGTTTCATATTCAAAATCCAGTCATTTTTATGTATGAAAAATTCAGACTGTTTACTGATGCTTTAAATGATACTTACCGTCAATTCGGTGGGAAAGCTGTTATTACAACAGATGAAGGTGCAGAAGTAACAGAAGAACTAGTTGAATCCTATTGGGAATATGTATTAGAGACATTGAAGGATGAATCTGCGGTTTCTCATCAAATTTTTGCGGATCAAACTCCAAAGTATGAGAAAAATCAAATTAAACTTCATTGCCCGAACGAATTAACGAAGACGCATTTAATGAATAATTGCGTTCCAAAAATTCAACAAGCTTATATCGAAGCAGGATTTCCTAAACTAGGAGTTCAAATCCATGTGGATGGTGAGTTGCAGGACCGATTGGCAGAAGAGTTTATTCAAAAAGAACAACAGATTGAACAGGCATTTAACGAAGCTCAAAAAGCAGCACAACTAGCAGCTGCTCAAGCTCCACAAAGAAAATCAGCCAGTGCTAACTCTTCGAAACCAGAAGGCGTCATTTACGGTAAACCTATCAAATCCAATAGTGAAGTTCGTGCGCTTGCTGATATTTTCGAAGAAGAGCGCAATGTTGTAATCGAAGGGAAGATTTTTGATATTGAACTTCGTCGCGGTAAAGCCAAAGGGAAGTTGTTCGGAAATATTAAATTAACGGACTATACATCTTCCATCAGTGCGACTTTATTCCCATCAACTCCTGAAGATGAACAAGCGCTTGAAGGCTTGAAAAAGGGGACATGGGTTAGAGCGTTCGGTACGATTGAAGTGAATAAGTTCTCTCAAGAATTAGGAATGATTATTCGCGATATGAACGCTGTGAACCATGAAGGTAGAAAAGACAAAGCAGAAGGCGAAAAACGCGTTGAGTTGCACATGCACACGAATATGTCAGTGATGGATGCGACGAATTCTCCAAGTGATTTGATTAGTCAAGCGGCTAAATGGGGACATAAGGCAATTGCGATTACAGATCACGCCAATTTACAGGCCTACCCAGAAGCACATGGCGCTGGTAAGAAAAACGGCATTAAAATTTTATACGGATTAGAAGGAAATATCGTTGATGACCACGTGAATGTAGCCTATAATCCGCAACATATTTTATTAGAAGATGCGACTTATGTGGTCTTTGACGTGGAGACAACAGGGCTTTCTGCGATTTATGACAGCATCATCGAGCTAGCCGCCGTTAAAATGAAAAACGGTGTCGTGGTTGACAAGTTTGAAGAATTTATTGATCCAGGCCACCCATTATCTGCAACAACCATTCAGTTAACAGGAATTACTGATGAGATGGTTAGAGGTTCTAAATCTGTAGAACAAGTCTTAAAAGAATTCCACGAATTTTCTAAAGATTGCATCCTTGTTGCGCATAACGCAAGTTTCGATATGGGCTTCTTAAATACAGGATACGAAAATGTGGGAATTCCAAAAACAAATCAACCAGTTATCGATACTCTGGAATTGTCTCGTATGCTTCACCCACAACTGAAGTCTCATCGTTTAAATACTTTAGCGAAACGTTATAATGTTGCACTTGAACAACATCACCGTGCTGTGTATGACTCTGAAACGACAGGTTACTTATGCCATATCTTCTTAAAAGAAGCAGCGACAGAGCATAATTTGTTGTATCACGATGAATTAAACACCAACATTCATCCAGAGGAAGTCTTTAAGAATGGACGTCCATTCCATGCGACGATCTTTGCAAAAGACCAAGCTGGATTGAAAGAATTGTTCAAGGTCGTATCTCAATCCAATATTGAGTACTATTACCGTGTTCCTCGTATTTTAAGAAGTATGCTTTCAAGCCGTCGTGATTCATTCTTACTAGGATCAGGATGCGCTGAAGGTGAAGTTTTCGAAGCGATGATGCAAAAAGGATATAACGAGGCTAAAGAAAAGGCTAAATTCTATGACTATATTGAAATTATGCCAAAAGCCATCTATCGTCCTTTAATCAAAAAAGAATTAATTCGTAATGAGCACCACTTAGAAGAAATCATTCAAAACTTAGTTCGTCTTGGGGAAGAATTAGGGAAACCAGTTGTAGCAACAGGGAACGTTCACTACTTAAATCCAGAAGACAAGATTTATCGTGAGATTCTTCTAACCTCATTGAACAATGGTGTTCCTCAAGAATATCCTGATGCTCATTTAAGAACCACAGACGAAATGCTGAAAGAATTTGCGTTCCTCGGGGAAGAAAAAGCTTATGAAGTGGTCGTGACGAACTCAAATTGGGTTAGCGAACAATTGGAAGAAATTACTCCAGTTAAAGATGAGTTATTTACTCCTAAAATTGAAGGTGCCGCTGATGAAATCACTAAATTGAGTTACGATAAAGCACATGAATGGTATGGAAATCCTTTACCAAAAATTGTGGAGGATCGTATTAAAAAAGAGCTAAAGAGTATTATTGGAAATGGTTTTTCGGTAATTTATTTAATTGCTCAAAAACTTGTATTAAAGAGTAATCAGGACGGGTATTTGGTTGGATCACGTGGGTCGGTTGGTTCATCCTTGGTAGCTACTTTAACTGGAATTACTGAAGTGAATCCATTAGCGCCACACTATCGTTGTCCTCAATGTCAATTGTCAGAATTCTTTGATGATGGATCAGTAGGCTCAGGTTTTGATTTACCTGAGAAGAACTGTCCAAGATGTAATACGAGGATGGTTAAAGATGGACACGACATTCCGTTTGAAACCTTCCTAGGATTCTACGGAGATAAAGTTCCCGATATCGATTTAAACTTTAGTGGGGAATATCAACCACAAGCTCATAACTATACAAAAGTACTGTTCGGTGAAGATTATGTCTATCGTGCAGGTACAATTAGTACGGTTGCCGATAAGACAGCCTTTGGGTATGTAAAGGGATATGAGCGTGACTTAGGCTTAGAGTTCCGTCAAGCTGAAATTGAACGCTTAGCGAGCGGGTGTACGGGAGTTAAGAGAAGTACAGGTCAGCACCCGGGTGGGATTATTGTAATCCCAGATTATATGGACGTGTATGATTTTACGCCAATTCAATACCCAGCCGATGATTTGAGTGCTGAGTGGAGAACAACACACTTTGACTTCCACTCAATTCATGATAATGTATTAAAACTCGATATTCTTGGACACGATGATCCGACTGTGATTCGTATGTTACAAGACTTATCAGGAATGGATCCAAAATCGATTCCACCAGATGATCCTGAAGTAATGAAAATCTTTGGTGGTACTGAAGTGTTAGGAGTGACTCCTGAACAAATCGATTCCAATACAGGGACACTTGGTATTCCAGAATTTGGGACTAAATTTGTTCGTGGAATGTTAGAACAAACAAAACCTTCAACATTTACTGAATTACTTCAAATTTCTGGGTTGTCACACGGTACTGACGTATACCTTGGAAATGCCGAAGAGTTGATTCGACTTCATAATATCCCGCTCGCCGACGTTATCGGTTGTCGTGACGACATCATGGTGTATTTAATCCATAAAGGCGTTGAAGAAGGGATTGCCTTTAAAATCATGGAAGGAGTCCGTAAAGGGAAAGGGATCCCTGATGACTTCCAAGCGATTATGAGAGAAAACAATGTACCAGAATGGTATATCCAATCGTGCTTGAAGATTAAATATATGTTCCCGAAAGCCCACGCGGCGGCTTACGTTTTAATGGCGTTACGTGTAGCTTGGTTTAAAGTTCATAAACCATTGTTATACTACTGTGCTTATTTCTCAGTGCGTGCGCAAGATTTCGATATCGTTGCCATGTCACAAGGGAAAGAGATGATTAAGAAACGTATTAAAGAAATTCGTGAAAAAGGAATGGAAGCAAGTACAAAAGAACAAAACTTATTAACCGTTCTCGAATTAGCCAACGAGATGGTTGAACGTGGTTTCCACTTCAAGATGGTCGACGTGGATAAATCTGAAGCAAGTAACTTTGTGATTGAAGGTGATTCACTCATCGCACCGTTTAGAGCGATTCAAGGATTAGGGTTAAACGTAGCCAACAAAATCGTTGAAGCGAGACAAGAACAACCTTTCTTATCGAAGAAAGACTTAGCGACACGTGGTAAAGTGTCTAAGACACTCATAGACTATATGACAGAAAATAAAGTCCTAGATCACTTACCGGATGAAAATCAATTATCGTTATTCGATGATTTGTTCTAATATCACAATAGTTGGTATTTTAACAAAGTATATGGTATACTAACAAAGTAGAATAGTAGTTGAGAGGAGAGTGAGCGGAAACGCTCACTCTTTTTATCGACATGGACTCAAGTAGCAAGGAGGTTGAGGCTATGAGTAAAGTAACTGAGACGGTAACAGAGCTTACTAAAGAGGTCATCGAAAAAGAAGGCTTTGAGTTATTCGACTTAGAATTTGTAAAAGAAGGAAAGAATTGGTTTCTACGTTTTTACTTAGATAAACCAGGCGGAATCGATTTAGATGACTGCGCGTTTATGAGTGAAAAATTTAGTGAAATTCTTGATGCACAAGATCCTGATCCAATTCCACAAGCTTACTTCTTAGAAGTTTCTTCACCAGGTGCAGAGCGCCCGTTAAGAAACGAGGAAGAATTAAAAGCAGCGATTGGTTCATATGTACACTTATCGTTTTATCAAAACGTAGAAGGTGAGAAATTCCTTGAAGGAACTCTTCTTTCAGTCGATGAAGAAACGGTAACGTTGAAGGTACAAATCAAAACAAGAACAAAAGAATTCACCATTGATCGTAAGAATATTGCAAAAGCACGTCTTGCAATCAAATTCTAAGGAGTAAAGGAGTAAACACATGAGTAAAGAAATGCTACGAGCATTAACTGTTCTCGAAGAAGAAAAAGGAATCTCTAAAGATGTTGTTATCACAGCTTTAGAAGCAGCGTTAGTGTCTGCATATAAGAAAAACTACGGACAAGCTCAAAACGTAGAAGTTGAGTTTGACAAAAAGAAAGGTAACATGCATGTATATGCGGTAAAAGAAGTGGTTGAATATGTATTCGATTCAACTCTTGAAGTAAGCCTAGAAGAAGCACATGCAAAAAATAAAGCTTACGAAGTTGGCGATAAAATTCGTTTCGAAGTAACTCCAAAAGACTTCGGACGTATTGCTGCTCAAACAGCAAAGCAAGTGATTATGCAACGTCTTCGCGATGCTGAACGTACAAACATCTACAATGAATTCATTCAATACGAAAATGAAATCATGACTGGTGTTGTTGATCGTCAAGATTTCCGTTATGTATATGTGAATCTTGGACGTATCGTTGCTGGAATGGCAAAACAAGACCAAATTCCAACAGAAGAGTACTTACCTGATCAACGTATTAAAGTTTTAGTATCTAAAGTAGATAACACTACTAAAGGACCTCAAATTTTCGTAAGTCGTACTCATCCAGATTTATTAAAACGTTTATTTGAACAAGAAGTTCCTGAAATTTACGATGGCGTTGTAGAAATCGTTTCTATCGCTCGTGAAGCCGGTGACCGTGCTAAAGTAGCTGTTCGTTCAAACGATGCTAATTTAGATCCAGTTGGAACATGTGTAGGACCTCGTGGACAACGTGTTCATAACATTGTTGAAGAATTAAACGGTGAAAACATGGATATCGTTGAATGGAACGAAGATCCAGCAGTTTACATCAAAAACGCATTAAACCCAGCTCAAGTAATTAAAGTTGAATTTAATGACGAAAGCAATGGTTGTATCGTTGTTGTACCAGACCACCAAATATCTCTTGCTATTGGTAAACGTGGTCAAAACGCACGTCTAGC
>URWJ01000069.1 GCA_900551535.1 uncultured Granulicatella sp.
AACTCAAGTAATTATCATCAATTGTATAGTTACTTAATCTTCTTAACGATTTTATTTGTATCGTTATTAGCATTCTCATTCCGTTTCAAAATGGGAGCATCCAGCAAGGAGTGGGATACTCGTGTTAACGAACTGACTGTGTTCTCAGTAGTGTTCACAATTGGGGCTATCTTACTTAAAATCTTATCATTCTTACAAAATCGTGGAATCGATTATATCGGTGTAGTTTTCCCAATCGCTGGGTTTATCTACATCATTTATAAATTAACATCGAAATTTTACTTTACGATTATTGCGATGTTAGTTTATCCAATTTTAGTATGGTATATGTTTGGTAGCGATAGTATTAACACCGAAATCGCGTTAACGACTGTTTACTTCTCACTCGCAGCATGGCTTGGAGTGATTCAAGAGGTATATTGGAAAGATTTATCGTGGTTTAAACAATTACTATTACAAATCATTATTCCATTAGCATTAATGGTTCCATTTGTATTCTTTAGTAATTATGATTTGGTATCAACGCAATCAGCGTGGTTATTCGCGTTTGCGGCAGTGAGTGGATTCTTATCATTCCTTATCCCTGTCATCTTGATGCCGTACTTTACGTATTTATTCGAGGATAGTTCTGTACTATTATGGGCAGAATTATCAAATCCAAATCAACCGTTGTTAAAAGAGTTGATTACAAAAGCTCCAGGAACTTATCATCATAGTTTGATGGTGGCAAACATCTCAGCCAACTGTGTGGAAGCTATTGGTGGAGATTCACAGTTAGCGAGAGTAGCTTGTTACTATCACGATATTGGTAAGACAGAGCATCCATTCTTCTTTATTGAGAATTTACCAGCTCATATGGAAAGCCCGCATAAGATGATTGGTCCTTACGAATCAAAAGAAATTATTTTTGATCACGTTCGTAAAGGTGTTGAAATTCTAAAACAACATCAATTACCACAATCAGTGATTGATATTTGTGCGGAACACCACGGAACAACGTTGATGAAATATTTCTATGCAGAAGCCTTAAAAGACAATCCAGATGCAGATGAGGCAGATTTCAGATATCCAGGTCCTAAACCTCAAACAAAAGAATCTGCGGTCATCAATATCGTGGATAGCGCTGAGGCTGCGACTCGTGCGATGAAAGAACCAACGCTTGAGAAAGTTCAAAACTTAGTGCATTCGATTATTATGAATCGCTTGGAGGATGAGCAATTTGTTGAATGTGATATTACGTTGAAAGAGTTAGCGATTATCGAAAAGAATATCGTGGCTTCATTAAACGGAACATTCCACTCAAGAATTGAATATCCAAAACTTCCTAAAAAACAATCTTAAAAGCAAGCTCCCTTCAACTTGAATTAGTTGAGGGGAGTTTTTTGTAAAAGATAAGCTTTAAAGACCGTCAAAGTTCCAATAATGTAGGTAGTTTGTTACAATATTAGTGACGCTAAAAAAGGAGTTTTTAATATGATTATTGAAATTATCGATGAAACAGAAGTAGTACCAGAAAGCCATCAAGAACTTGTGCATAATGTGGTTAGTTTTGCTGCGGATTACTTAAAAATCCCAGAAAACAAAGAATGCAGTATCTCATTTATTTCAAGCGAACGTATTCGTGAAATCAACCGTGAGTTTAGAAATATTGATAAAGTCACAGATGTGATTAGTTTTGCGTTAGATGATTCAGATGATGACTTTGAAAGCATGAAATCCATTATGGAAGAAGACGATAGTTTTGTAACGTCTATCGGTGATATTGTGATTTCTTTAGACCGTGCAAAAGAACAAGCAGAAGACTATGGTCATTCTCTTGAACGTGAGCTTGGTTTCTTAGCATTGCATGGCTTCTTGCATTTAAATGGATATGACCATCAAACAGAAGAAGAGGAAGCTGAAATGACAGGATTGCAAAAAGAAATCCTAGAAGCATATGGGTTGAAACGTGATGACGCATAAACAAACAGAAAAGAATTCTAACTTTTTGACGTCCCTAAAGCATGCCATAGATGGTATCAAAACAGTGATTCAAGAAGAAAGAAACATGAAGGCGCATCTCTGCATTGCAGGGCTAGCGATTATAATTAGTTTTTTCTCTGGTTTATCAGCGGTCGAATGGTGTTTTATTTTACTGTGTATTTTCATCGTATTTCTCATGGAAATCTTAAACACCGTTGTCGAAAATTTAGTCGATTTACTAGTGAAGAAGGAATATCATATTGAAGCAAAGAAGGCAAAAGATATTGCAGCTGGTGGAGTTTTACTAAGCGCTAGTTTTACAGTAGTTATTGCAATCATCATTATTTTGCCAAAATGGATTCATTTTTAAGGAGAGAGTATGACAAAACCATTTAAATCAGGATTTGTGGCGATTGTAGGTCGTCCTAATGTCGGCAAATCAACATTTATGAACTATGTGCTTGGTCAAAAGATTGCCATCATGTCTGACAAAGCGCAAACAACAAGAAATAAAATCCAAGGGGTTTATACGAAAGACGATGCTCAAATCGTGTTCTTAGATACTCCAGGGATTCATAAACCAAAGCATGAACTCGGAGAATTCATGGTGAAGAGTGCTTATTCTGCGCTAAAAGAAGTAGATGCAGTCTTATTTATGGTGAACGTTAGTGAAAAACGTGGACCAGGAGACGACTTCATTATTGAAAAGCTAAAAGGGATTAAGACACCGATTTTCTTAGTATTAAATAAGATTGACCTTGTGACTCCAGAAGTGCTATTAGAACGTGTAGAAAGTTATAAAGATGCACTTGATTTTGCTGGTGTATTCCCAATTTCAGTACTACAAGGTAATAATGTGAACGAACTAATGGAAGGTCTGATTAACGCACTTCCTGAAGGACCACAATATTATCCAGCAGACCAAATCACCGATCACCCTGAGTACTTTGTCGTTTCAGAATTGATTCGTGAGAAAATTTTACAGTTAACACAGGAAGAAATTCCTCACTCAGTGGCTGTAACAGTGGATAAAATGCAAAAAGATGAATTCGATAAAGTACATGTGTATGCGAATATCATCGTTGAGCGAAAATCGCAAAAAGGCATTATTATTGGTAAAGGTGGACGTCTCTTAAAAGAAATCGGGACGAGAGCGAGACGCGATATTCAACAATTACTTGGAAATAAGGTTTACCTTGAACTGTGGGTAAAAGTTGAGAAAGATTGGCGTAAACGTAAGAGTAACTTACAAGAATACGGATATCGAGATACAGACTATAGAGATTAGGATGGAATCAAATGGATTATTATCACTATTTTGATGGAATTGTCTTAATGCGACAGACGTATCGCGAGAAAGATATGCTTGTTAAAATTTTGACGAGAGACCACGGAAAGTTAATGTTCTTTTTACGAAATGCACAGCAAAGCAATCATCCATTAACAGCTGCGACACAGGTGTTTACAAGAGCGACTTTTCTTGGGCATATTCATCAAAATGGGTTTAGTTTCCTAAAGGATAGTCACGATATAAAGCCTGCGACGATTGTCTTGCAAGATGTAAAGGCACAAGCGGTTTTAGCGTATTTAACGCAATTAACAGATGCGGTGATGGATGACCATATTGTGAATAAGACAGTGTTCCAACTGCTTTGGGACGCTATTGAAGCCATTAATAATGGAGTCGATGCAGAAGTGATTTTGCGTTTCTTTGAAATCAAGATTCTACGTTACTATGGAGTCGAGGTGGAATGGCAACATTGCGTCATTTGTAATAGAGATACAGACTTAGTCGATTTTTCAATTCAGAAGCATGGATGCCTGTGCAAGAATCACTTAGACGAAGACGAGTATCGCATGCAGCTTTCTAGAAAGGCATTGTATGTCGCAAGGCAGTTAGCGCTTGTATCTTCTCCAAAACAAATAGGGTCTATTCAGTTATCGAGTGAGACTACAAGTGAGTTAAGACGGTTGTTTGACACCATTATGGATGAGTATGTGGGCATTCGATTGAAGAGCAAAAAATTCTTAGATCAGATGGTCGAGTGGGAAACGTTAATGCAGAAAAGAGAACAAGATTAAGAGTAGCGCAAAACGCTGTCTTTACTTGACTTTTTAAGCAATTATCGGTACTATAGTGAAAGATTAATAGGACGTTGACAGTGAGATTTTTAATGATAAAATGTCAAAGAGAGTATGGGCTGGTGGAATCCATATCATGGTTCATTAAAAATGGCGCACTTGAGTCTATCAACAATGAAGCTTGGTTTTAAACCAAGAAATTAGGGTGGAACCGCGATTAGTCGTCCCTATGTATGCTTTTTGTGTACATAGGGACTTTTTTATTTAGTCAAAGGAGGAAATAGTATGGATTTTACAATGGTCATCCCAGCTTCAGAATTCAAAGATTTTCAATTGAAGGTGGTGTCATTAGCGCCGATTAAAGTCAGTGTGATCGGTCATGAAGATGAAGTGTTGGAGCAATTCCAAACAAGTGTTAACCATTCAATGTACGGTTTTAAAACGAAAAATGAAGCGATTAAAGAAGTGAAATGTGAAGTGATTCCTGGTGTGATTTATGAATTCTATCCAGTTGTGAATGCACAATAGAAAGGGGAACAATTATGGCAAAAAAATTAAGTGTTCAAGAAATTATTTTAACATTACAAAATTATTGGTCTAACCAAGGATGCTTGCTTCTTCAAGCATACGATACTGAAAAAGGGGCAGGGACAATGAGCCCTTATACATTCCTTCGTGCGATTGGTCCAGAACCTTGGAATGCAGCATACGTGGAACCTTCACGTCGTCCTGCAGATGGACGTTACGGGGAAAACCCAAACCGTTTATTCCAACACCACCAATTCCAAGTGGTGATGAAACCATCTCCTGAAAACATTCAAGAATTATATTTAGGAAGCCTAGAAGCTCTTGGAATTAACCCATTAGAACACGATATTCGTTTCGTGGAAGATAACTGGGAAAACCCATCTCTTGGCTGTGCTGGTTTAGGATGGGAAGTATGGCTTGACGGAATGGAAGTGACTCAATTTACTTACTTCCAACAAGTAGGTGGATTAGAATGTCACCCTGTAACAAGTGAGATTACTTATGGTTTAGAACGTCTTGCTTCATACATTCAAGAAGTGGAGAGTGTTTATGATTTAGTTTGGACTGGAGATGTTAAATACGGAGATATCTTCACTCAACCAGAATATGAACATTCTAAATACGCTTTTGAAGAAAGCAATGCAGAATTATTAATGCAATTATTTACAGACTTTGAAAAAGAAGCCACTGTATTAATGGAAAAAGGCTTAGTTCACCCAGCTTATGACTATGTATTGAAATGCTCTCATGCATTTAACTTAATGGATGCTCGCGGAATTATTTCTGCAACAGACCGTGCTGGATTCCTTGGCCGTATTCGTAAAATGGCTCGTACCATCGCGAAAACTTTCGTGGCTGAACGTGAAGCATTAGGATTCCCATTATTGAAAGAGAAATAAGAGAGTTTGGAGGAGAGAGAATGACACAATCATTATTATTAGAAATCGGTTTAGAAGAATTACCTGCTCAATATGTTCGAACAAGTTCTGAACAATTAGCAAAACGTGTGGAAGACTTCTTCAAAGATGAAAACTTAGCATTTGAATCCGTAGAAGCATTTGCGACTCCAAGAAGATTGGCAGTTCGTGTCAATGGATTAGTAGAAGAACAAGCTGACCGAGAAGAAATCTTTAAAGGACCATCTTTAGCAATTGCGAAAAAAGATGATGCTTGGACAAAGGCAGCTGAAGGATTTGTTCGTGGTAAAGGATTAACAACAGATGATATTTACGTTGAAGAAGTGAATGGCGTTGAATACATTCATGTGAAACAACATATCGCTGGTAAATCAACAAAAGAAGTGGTTAAAAACTTATCTTCTGTGATTACAGATATGAAATTCCCAGTGACAATGCGTTGGGCAGCTCATACATTTGAATACTTACGTCCAATTCACTGGATTGTTGCGTTATACGGCAATGAAGTCATCGAAGAAATTGGCGTATTAGATGTCAAAGCTGGACGTACTTCAAGAGGTCATCGTTTCTTAGGAAAAGAAGCAACGATTGAAAATCCAGAAAGCTATGAAAAAGCTTTAGCTGAACAATTTGTCATCGTGAACCAAGATGAACGTAAAGCCTTAGTTCGCAAGCAAATAGAAGAACTAGCTGCTAAAAACAACTGGATTATTCCAATTGATGAAGACTTATTAGAAGAAGTAAGCTCAATCCTTGAATATCCAACAGCATTTGCGGGCACTTTCGATGAAAAATACTTAGTCGTTCCAGAACCAGTATTAGTCACATCAATGAAAGAACACCAACGCTATTTCGTTGTGTATAACCAAGAAAAACAATTATTACCATTCTTCGTTTCAGTTCGTAACGGTAATGATTACATGATTGAAAATGTCGCAAAAGGAAATCAAAAAGTATTAACTGCTCGTCTAGAAGATGCTTTATTCTTCTATGAAGAAGACTTAAAGATTCCGATGACAACTTTCTTGAAGAAATTAGAAACATTAAACTTCCATGCAAAAATTGGTTCTATGACAGAGAAAATGGATCGCGTGCAATTACTTGTGGGACGTCTTGCAAAAGAATTGAACTTACCAAGTGATGTTGTTGTTACAGCGCAACGTGCAGCTTCTATTTACAAATTCGACTTAGTAACAAACATGGTTGGTGAATTCCCTGAATTACAAGGAATCATGGGTGAAATCTATGCGTTGAAACAAGGCGAAACTGCTGAAGTAGCCCAAGCAATTCGTGAACACTATATGCCAACAAGTGCAGATGGTGAATTGCCTTCGTCTGTTCCAGGTGCCTTACTTGCGGTAGCAGATAAATTAGATACATTCTTAAGCTTTACAGCTGCGGGTATGCTTCCAACGGGTTCAAACGACCCTTATGCATTACGTCGTCAAGTAATGGGGCTCGTACAAATCCTTCCAGCCTTTGAGTGGAACATCGAAATTGAAGACTTTACTAAATTATTATTAGGTCTTGATTACGCAGAATTCTTATCAGGTAAAGAGGAAGAAGTTGAAGCGTTTATCTTAAGCTTTATTCGTGAACGTGTAGCA
>URWJ01000070.1 GCA_900551535.1 uncultured Granulicatella sp.
TAGAAGAGGATGAACCTGGGGATTATCATGACTTTATGACACCAGTGGAAAAAGAGCGTAAAGGAATTAAACTAATAGAAGAATAACTAAAAGAAAAAGGAGTGGCGAACACCACTTCTTTTTTTGTTGTTAATATTCGCGTTTAGAAACAGAATCACTTGTTTGACAATCTTTAAACAAAATTAAATTAAATAAAACGAACGAAAATAAATTTTACAAGTTAAAATGTACGTGTTTGATATTGTAAAACGAAAATAGTTCTAGTATACTTAAATCATCAAATAAACCAATAAAAAGGAGTTATCATTTCAATGGATAAGTTTTTTAAACTGAAAGAGAACGGCACGAACGTTACAACGGAGTTTTTGGCTGGGTTAACGACATTCTTCGCGATGTCATACATCATTTTTGTCAATCCGAACATTCTTAGTAAAACAGGGATGCCATTCCAAGCAGTCTTCTTATCAACGATTATTGCAACAGTTGTCAGCACATTAGTGATGGGTCTTTTCGCAAACGTTCCTTACGCATTAGCTCCAGGGATGGGGTTAAACGCGTTCTTTACATTTACAGTCGTTTTCGGCCTTGGATTCACTTGGCAAGAAGCGTTAGCAATGGTATTTATTTGTGGTTTATTCAACATTTTCATTACAGTAACAAAAGTTCGTAAGATGATTATTAAAGCCATTCCGGTCAGTATGCAACATGCCATCGGGGGCGGGATTGGGATTTTCATCGCTTATATCGGTTTAAAAAATGCCAACCTATTAGAATTCCTTTCTGATTCAAAAACGATTACTCAAGTAAACGGTGCTGCGTATAATGTCGCTACAGAAGCGTACAAGGGCGGCGTGTTTAGCGTGAACTCAAATGGTGGAATCGTTCCATCTCTTGTAAACTTCACGTCTCCAGGAGCACTCCTTGCAGTTATCGGTTTAATCATCACTGTATTCTTATTATTGAAAAAAGTTCGTGGGGCTATCTTGCTTGGGATTGTTTTAACAACACTTTTAGCGATTCCAATGGGGGTTGTCGATCTATCAAAAGTAAGTTTTGAAAGTAACTCACTAGGAGCAGCGTTCAACGACTTAGGCACAACATTCATGGCCGCTTTTGGTTCAGAAGGAATCGTGAAGCTCTTCTCTGATCCAGCGCGTTTACCGTTAGTATTAATGACGATTTTCGCATTCAGCTTATCGGATACATTTGACACACTCGGAACCTTCATCGGTACAGGTCGTAAAACTGGAATCTTCTCTGAAGAAGACGAACGTCAACTTGAAAACGGATCTGGTTTCTCTTCTAAGATGGATAAAGCCTTATTCGCAGATGCCATCGGTACTTCTATCGGGGCAATTTTCGGTACTTCAAACACTACAACTTATGTTGAAAGTGCAGCCGGAATTGGTGCAGGTGGACGTACTGGTTTAACAGCAGTCGTTACAGCAGGCCTCTTCCTATTATCAACATTATTAGCACCATTCGTGGGTATCGTTCCTGCAGAAGCAACAGCGCCAGCGTTAATTATCGTTGGGGTGATGATGCTTTCTTCATTCGCAGATGTGAAATGGGACGCATTAGACGAAGCGATTCCAGCATTCTTCGCCGGCATCTTCATGGCACTTTGCTACAGTATCTCTTACGGTATCGCAGCAGGATTCATCTTCTACTGCTTAGTGAAAGTCATTACTGGTAAAGCAAAAGACATTCACCCAATTTTATGGGTAGCGACAGGATTATTCATCCTTAACTTCATTATCTTGGCTCTTCTATAAGAGAAAAAATCAGCTGATAGTGAACACGCTTATTTAAACTTTAGCCATAATAGGGCGCCTAAGTATTTTTGCTTAGGTGCTTTTCCTTTTATTTCATGATAGGATAGAGGAGACAGAAAGGGAGTTGACTATGACAGAACAAACAACTGAAATCACTGCTTACGAGCGTTCCGTAGCGCTTGTGAAGGCAGAACTCACTCAATATAAACCAAAACAAATCGATACGGTATTAGGCCTCTTGCAAGATGGCAATACAGTACCGTTTATTGCGCGTTATCGTAAAGACCAAACCGGTTCTTTAGATGAGGTGCAAATCCGTGAAATCGAAGAGCGCCAACGTTATTTGGAAAACTTCGAAAAACGAAAAGAAGAAATTAGCCGTCTTATTGACGAACAAGGCAAACTTACACCAGAGATTACGGCTGCATTAAGCAAGGCGACCACCTTAACGGCATTAGAAGATATTTATCGTCCGTATAAACAAAAACGTCGCACGAAGGCAACGATTGCTAAAGAGGCAGGACTAGAGCCGTTTGCATTATGGTTACTCATGACGACGAAAGATTCTGTAGAAGAAAAAGCAGCAACGTTTATCAATGAAGAAAAAGCAATTCTAACGGTCGAAGATGCCATTAACGGTGCTGTAGAAATTATCGCTGAATGGATTTCCGATGAAGCAAAATACCGTAAACAATTGCGTCAATTTACGCAAAAGAATGGTATCGTGAAGTCTGTCGTGAAGAAAGAAGAGCTCGACGAGAAGAAAGTCTACGAAATGTACTATGACTACGAAGAGCCGGTGAAATCCATTGTTCCTCACCGTGTGCTTGCCTTAAACCGTGCAGAAAAAGAAGATGTAGTCCGCGTGACGATTGAAGTCGACGTGACGAACCCTCTTACAAAGATTAAAGAAGAGAAAATCAAAAATCCGTCGTCACCATCTGCACCGATTGTCGAAGGCGCGATTGAAGAAAGCTACAAACGATTCATCGGACCAGCGATTGAACGCGAAATCCGTAATGAATTAAGTGAAAAGGCGCAAACACAAGCGATTGCGATTTTCGGGGAAAACTTGAAGAACTTATTATTACAAGCGCCAATGAAAGGCCAAGTCATCTTAGGGCTCGACCCAGCGTACCGTACAGGATGTAAATTAGCGGTAATCGATGAAACAGGAAAAGTGCTTGGCAAGTCTGTGATTTACCCTCACGTAGGAGCTTCAGAAGCCAAACGCGCTCAAGCAGGCGGACAATTCCGTCGCATCGTGGAGCAGTATGGTGTAACACTTGTAGCGATTGGGAACGGAACGGCTAGCCGTGAGTCTGAACAATTCGTGGCGGAACAATTACGACAAATCCCACGCAAAGTTGTGTATACCATCGTCAGCGAAGCAGGAGCCTCTGTGTATTCTGCCAGCGATATCGCACGCCAAGAATTTCCAGATTACCAAGTCGAAGAGCGTTCAGCAGTTAGCATCGCTCGTCGCTTGCAAGACCCATTAGCAGAATTGGTTAAAATTGATCCAAAAGCCGTTGGAGTTGGACAATACCAACATGACGTTCCAGAAAAACAATTAGATGAGCAGTTAGACTTTGTTGTTGAAACAGCCGTGAACAAGGTTGGGGTAAACGTGAATACTGCGAGTGCCGCTCTCTTGGAGCACATTGCCGGATTAACGAAAACAACAGCAGCCAACGTGGTCGCTTTCCGTGACGAAAACGGTAAGTTCACAAACCGTACGCAATTGAAGAAAGTACCTCGCTTAGGGCCAAAAGCTTACGAGCAAGCCGTTGGGTTCTTACGAATCATCGATGGAACGAATCCATTTGACGGCACTGACATTCACCCAGAGTCTTATGATGTTGCTAAAGCCATTTTGAAAAAAGCCAATGCCGAAAAATTAGCGCTTGGTTCACCAGAGTTGGAAGAAGCCCTTAAAGGACTAAATACGAAAGAGTTGAAAGAAGAATTTGGCATCGGACAAGAAACACTGGAATTAGTGCTGGATGGATTATTGAAACCAGGACGTGATCCGCGTGAAGAAGTCGCAGGACCAATCTTACGTAGCGATGTCTTGAAGATGGAAGACTTACAAGTGGGAATGGAACTAGAAGGAACCGTTCGTAACGTTGTGGACTTCGGCGCGTTCGTTGATATCGGTGTGAAACAAGATGGCCTTGTGCATATTTCGAAATTGAAAAAAGGCTTCGTAAAACATCCAAGTGATGTCGTTGCGGTTGGGGATATCGTAACGGTTTGGGTGACGGAGCTTGACCTCAAAAAAGGTCGTGTCGGCCTCTCTATGATTGGACCGGAAAATAAATAATTACGCTGCTATTACTACGTTCTGCAGGAACTCTTTATAGTAGCGACAATAGCTGTACCGGAGTGAGCCTGTAGTCTCACTACCTACTGATCCTCAAAGGGACTCTACGGAAACTTCCTAGAGTCCCTAATTCATATCAGTTACACTCGCTATTGTTGCTACTATAGATTCCGTGCAGAACTCCGTAATAGCATTTTTTGTGCAATCATAGAGATGCCTTAGTGGAAGGCGAGACCGTATTGCAGTTCCTAGTAAGAACTCCATATTAGATTTTCTGTACAACCATAAAGAGAATTGAGTGCGTGCACAGCTTTAGCTAGATGGAATGTAGCATTTTCTTTTAGTTACTTGCACAGAAAAATACTAACTAAGTGGAAAGTAGAAAATAAGTGGCTGCATAAAGATGATTCCGCAAAGACTAACGGATTCTATAATCACAGTAACGTGATACGCATCGAATGTGAATTAAGCGGAGTAGGGACTTGTCCCGTACTCCGCTTTTGAAGCTTCGAAGGTGAGAGACCTATTGGCTCGAACCGGTGCAACGTTACAGTGATTATGAAGACATCCGTTAGGAAAGGCGGAATCATTTCTTTTATAAAGAGCACCACAGCGAACTCTAAATTTTCAGTAAATTCCACTTGCATTAGTGGTATTTTTTTGTGGATGCAAGTATACTAAAAGAGTATATGCTTTGAGCATGGAATATAGAAAGGGGAGTGTGAGATGACTCAAAATCCTGCTTTAGTTCAGTTGACAGAAAATGCCAACCAAATTTATCAACTCATTTCAAAACAAAAAACACATCTTTGCTTGGCAAAATGCCCAGCATTCGAAGAAATTATCGATACACAATTATTCGGTTTATCGAAACAAGTGGATTTCGCAGTGTCACTTGGATTAATTCACGCGAACGAAGGCCACAAAATTATGGCTGATTTAGAATACGCATTAAACGACATGTATACGCAAGTGTACGAAGAGTCGCGCCAAAATTAGAGGAGGCTTGACGTGTTAAACTTTCATGAAAAAATGAAGCACCTTCTCAATGTGGATCCTCTCATTATGGGGTTGTATTCGGTACTTTCGATTTTCGGACTTGTCATGATTTATAGTGCAAGTAGTTATTATGCTCTTGCCAATCAAGGGAACTCAGAAGCGTTCATGGTGAAACAACTTGTCTTTATCATCATAGGAATTGTGATGGCACTTGGGATTTCCGTTCTTCCTGAGAAGTTGTTGAAGGAAGAAAAAGTCATGATGGGAGTCGCAGGAGTTATCTTTATCCTGCTAGTGATTGTATTATTTACTCCGAGTGTAAACGGGGCGAAGAGTTGGATTAACTTGAAACTCTTCAGTTTACAACCATCTGAACTAGTAAAACTATTTGTGATTTGGACATCGGCTTATTTTTATAGTAAAAATGAGCGTAGCAAACGCGATTGGAGATTTTATCTTATTCCAGCGGGAATTACGATTTTCTTCATTGGAATGGTCATGCTTCAACCGGACTTAGGAACGTCTATCATTATTGCGGGTGTTGCTGTACTACTCGGTCTTATGACAGGTGTCTCAAACCGCGCGCTAGCGTTTTGGGGTGTGGGGTTTGCAGGAATGTATGGCCTCACTTATTTAGACGCTTCGATTTTTGAGAAATTCGGATTAAAAGCGTACCAATTAAGCCGTTTTACATCCTTCCATAATCCATGGAGTGATCCAGCAGGTGCTGGTTATCAATCGATTCAAGGTTATCTTGGTTTATCAAGAGGTAGCTGGATTGGAACAGGATTATCGAATTCTGTTCAAAAAACTGGGTTCCTACCAGAAGCCCATACCGATTTTATTTTAGCGATTGTCGGAGAAGAGTTAGGATATATTACAATCTTTATTCTCCTTCTTGCGATTTTTGGTTTAATCATCGCGATTATCCGCAAAGGAAATAAATGTCGTAATCTTTTTGGAAAATACTTATGCTACGGTGTGGCGATTTTATTCTTGATTCAATCAGGAATTAATATCGGAGCGCTTGTTGGGGTAGCGCCTTTAACAGGGGTGCCATTACCGCTTATCAGTTACGGTGGGTCGAGCTTCTTTGCATCCAGTGCCGGAATCGGTCTAGTATTATGGGCTATCCGACGTGATAAAGAAAGTCGCGAACAAACGCCACCACCAACAAGAGAAGGTCTTCCAGAAGAGGAAGAAGAAAAAATTATCGAATTAAAAGCTATGTAGAAGGGAGAAACAATGGAGCAACAAGAAAGACAAGCACTCGTTGTTTGGTTGTATACATTGAAACCAATTAAACAGTTGAAGAAGTTTGGGAATATTCACTATATTTCGAAACGCTTAAAATACATCTATTTATATGTTGCTAAAGATGAAGCCGAAAGCGTAATGGAACGCTTATCGACATTCCACTTCGTTCGTAAAGTGGAGCCATCATTGCGACAAGAACTTCGTATGGATTTCACGCAGATTCTTCCAGAATTACGTGAGGAAATCGAAAAAGAAAAAGCAGAGAAAAAAGCTGCAGAACTATAATTAAAAAAGAAGCCGTGACCTTTACTGATAGAGGACACGGCTTTTCATTTTATAATTATAATAGGAAGATTCCGGATAAAATAGATAGAATTCCCAGAACCGCAGCTACTTCTAAAAAGAGGAGGGTTGATGATGCGGTAAAGAGCGTATGCTTCTTGTGCTCCTTATTTGGAGTGAAGCTCTTTAGAAAAAGAGTGAAGAAGTCGGTGCGACTTAAATACGCAAAAATACCAATCATTAAACAAACAAGTGCGCACATAAAAAGAGCGTTGCTAAGGGCAAGTAGACTAAAGGGGCCCGTCAGCGTTACATAGCCCATACATAATAATAGTAGGATTCCAGAAATGAGTCCTATTTTTTTATAGTCGAATGACATCAGCTTCCTCCTTTTCGT
>URWJ01000071.1 GCA_900551535.1 uncultured Granulicatella sp.
AGCATCTAACAAGTAATTAGGTGCTTTTTTTGATTGAATCTTAAATTATTTCTCGATGAATCTCTGTAAGGATTCGATAAGGTAGGCTGTTATTCAATGAATAATCTACTCCAAAAGGAAAAAGCTTCTTTATAGTTCTATATTATTTATAAAATATTTTTAAATCGAGTATATTACACTTGTATTATATTCGAGACATGTTATAATATGGTCATCAGAGAAAAAAAGAAAGGAGAATGGGAATGAGAAAACAACCGTGGTCGAACGAAAATAAGACAGAGCGGATTAACTTCACGATTGAACCTTCTTTAAAAGAAGCATTTTTGAAGATAATTTCGACTGATGTTTCAACTTATTTTAGATCGGTCATCGAGAAAGAAGTCGAAGGTCATCAAAAAAAAGTTGAAAACTGGCCGGATGCCATTAAGAATTTATTGCATGGACAATTTAAGGCGTTCTCCGAGCAAGTATTTGGAACATTTAATTACCGAGGACGAAACTATCCTTATAAGATTTTGGATGTCATGTCCGTTGAAGAAGGCCAACCACTTGAAGTCATTGACTATGTAGATGGGCTGGTTTATGTTAAAGTGATTGAGGAGCTCAATCCAGAAAAATTAGTATATGTAACTTTATAGAAAGAAGGAAATTTATCATGCCATTAACAATTATTATTATCGCTTTAGTATTAGTTTTATTAATTATCGCGTTCAAATCAATTCGTATCGTACAACAAGGACATAAAGCAGCTGTTCAATCATTCGGACGTTATGTTGGGGAATTAGGACCAGGGTTACACTTTGTAACACCAATCATTCGTAACATTGCTTATGTTGTGGATATGCGTCAACGTTCATTAGACTTAGATCCTCAAGAAATCATCACAAAAGACAACGTTAATTTAACAATTGACGCTTCAGCTAAATACCACGTAGATAATCTTGAAGAATACTTATATGGAAACACAAACCCAGAAGGATTATTACTTTTAGATATCCAAAACGAATTACGTGACATTATCGGTACAATGACAATGGCTGAAATCCTTGGTGGTACTAACAAAATCAACACTGATTTAAACCAACGTGTATTCGGTAAAACAGACTCTTATGGGGTTACAATTGACCGTGTAAACATCGGTGAAGTAATTCCTCCACAAAGCATCGTTGAAGCGATGAACAAACAAATCACTGCTGACCGTGAACGTGATGCTGCGTTAATCGCTGCTGACGCTCGTCAAAAAACAGTTGAAATGGATACAAGAACTCAAAACAACAAATTATTAGCAGATGCTCGTGCACATGCTGAAAAAATCGCAATTGACACTCAAGCAACTGTTGCTCAATTAACAGCTATCAACAATGCATTAAACGAATCTAACTTAAATGCTGCTGCGTTAGAATACTTAGCAATCGACGCTAAAAAAGCTCTTGCTGAAGGTCCAAACAATACAGTTGTATTAATGGACGGTCAAAACAACGCAAAAATCGCTGAAAACATTGCTTCATTAGCATCAGGACGTAAAGTTTGGGACGAAGCAGGTAAATAATCATGAAACAACAAGCTAACAAATCTTTCTTTGGGTTGAAATGGCTTGCGGTACTGATTGCCACTTTATTGTTAGTAGGAACCTTTGCACATGTTTCAACAGTCAATGCTGAAACTCAACAACCAGTAGACACCACAAAGATGAAGATACAAGGCGCCTTTGAACAAAAAATCAACTTTGTGGATGGGGAAGATTATAATGCGACAGTGACGATTAAGTTAACTTATAATAACCCTCAATATAAAGAGATTAAAGTTCCCGTTCAAATTAAAAACCTTCCGACAGGGAAGGGCGGTATTCGACTTTACGTATATCGAGATACAGATAATAGCCTCATAGTTCAATCATTTGTTGAGACCATTGAAGACCACAATGTTATCTATTATGATTTGATTCCTGTCGAAGATGGGAAAGTCACAAAAGCGTTTCAATTCACGGCAACGGACAAAGAACGAAACAAATTTCTAGAGGATTTGGCCAATGCAAGTGAAGAGGAAGAAGAAGCTACTACTGCCGCGAAAGCTGCGAACTCGAACGAAAAGAGTTCAAACGCCAATAATTCAAACAAGAGTGATTCGAAAGGGAATGCAAAAGGCTCTGAAAGCAAAGATGTCTTTGATCAAATTGATAACTTCTTTGATCAACTAGATACAGACAAAATTGCTGAAGGACTCGGTAAAGGAGCATTTTATATCATCCTTATCATCGCTGTTTTCTTAGGAATTAAAGGGAAACAAAAACAGGCTCGTAGAAATACTCGTAGAGCTCGAACTGGAAATACGCGTTCTGCTCAAAGAACTGGGGCTGATGCTACTGTCAATAGAGCACAAAAGACATCTACTCCAGTAGTCGCTACCGAAGCCGTACCGCAACGTGTATATCGTCAGCGAAATAAAGTTTCAAATCCAAAACTTCGCTCACAAGCAAAAAAACAAGCAAAAAAACAAGCATTGCAATCAACATCAGGTCGTTCAAGTGCTGCAAGAGAAACCTATGTAGGGACTCCTGCAACATCAAGACCAGTGATGTATAAAACAGCTCGAAAAGAGAAATCACATACATTACCACGAGTACTTTCAAATAGAACTTTACCTCGTGTGTTGAAAACACCACGCTTAAAATAAAACAAGTAGAACACCTAAATTCCATGTGAGTTTAGGTGTTTTTTGTCGTTTCTACACTCAAGCATTTGCACAAGTAAGGCTATCGGAGTATTCTAAAAAGGAAAGGTGGTCATAAGATGAACGATTTAGAAAAGTTAATGCAGAAGATTGAAGCAGATCCACAAAATGCTAAGTACACCAAAGAAGGGATAGCGCCTTTATTTTCTGCGCCACGAAAAGCGAAAATTTTGATTGTAGGGCAAGCACCTGGGATTAAAGCGCAAGAGAGTCGCTTGTTTTGGAATGACCAAAGCGGTGATAACCTCAGAAGTTGGATGGGTGTAACTCGTGATTTCTTCTATCAATCGGATTTATTTGCGGTCGTTCCGATGGATTACTATTATCCAGGAAAAGGAAAATCTGGAGACCTTCCACCGCGCAAAGGGTTTGCCGAAAAATGGCATGAAGACACCTTAGCCTTAATGCCGGATATTGAACTGATAGTATTGGTTGGAAAATACGCGCAAGACTATTATTTAAAAGAGACAAAGAAGAAAAATTTAACGGAAACAGTTAGAGCCTATAAAGAGTACTTACCAAAAATGTTTCCACTCGTACATCCTTCACCTCTAAACCGCCGATGGATGGCCAAAAATCCATGGTTTGAAAAAGAAGTCTTACCAGAATTTCAAAAGAGAGTTCAAGAAGTGATTAAAGGAGCCAAGAAATGAGAACAGAATTATATCCAGAAATTGAAATATACAAAGAACACATGATTCCAGTGAGCCCCTTGCATACCATTTATGTGGAAGAGTCAGGGAATCCCCTAGGACATCCAGTTGTTGTGTTACATGGAGGACCAGGAGGGGCATCGTCTCCTGTGAATCGACAGTTTTTTGATCCCGAGTTTTATCGCATTATCCAATTCGATCAACGTGGATGTGGAAAAAGTACACCATTTGCGTCTTTAGAAGAAAACACCACGCATGATTTAGTTGCCGATATGGAGAAAATCCGTACAGCACTAGGGATTGAAAAATGGCTTGTCTTTGGTGGTAGCTGGGGAACAACGCTGGCCCTACATTACACGATTGCACACCGTGAACGTGTGGTAGGATTAATGCTTCGTGGGATTTTCCTTGGTCGTCAAAGTGATGTCGATTGGCTGTATCAAGATGGGGCGTCTCATTTTTATCCAGAGAACTTCGAGAAGTTTAAGGCGCCGATTCCTGTTGAAGAACAAGGAGAACTTGTAAACGCGTACTACAAGCGTTTGACATCAGAGGATGAATCGATTTGTCTAGAGGCAGCGCGTGCGTGGGCAGAGTGGGAACATGGTCTCGTGAAGTTAATTCCGTATGACCCGATTGTTTGGGATGAAGCAGGGATTCGCGGAGCACTCACGATTGCGCGAATGGAATGCCATTTCTTCTATCATCATTGTTTTGTGGAAGATGATAATTACATCTTGAATCGTGCAGAGGTCTTCAAGGGAATTCCAATGCATATCGTTCATGGTCGTTATGATGTAGACTGCCTGCCGAGTGCGGCATTTGAATTGGCAAAAGCTGTTGAAGGTGCAGAATTGATTTTTGCCAAAGCAGCAGGACATACCGCGATGGAACCTTCAACAATAGAAGCATTAGTTGGCTTTAGTGAAAAATGCAAAAACTATTTTAAATAAAAAGAAAGGCTCGCAGAATTTCTGCGGGCCTATTTATGTGTTTAGATTTTTTCAAGAAGCATTGCGGCAATGCGCTCCACATCGCGGTTACTTCCACGTAGCTCAAATTCATCGAGCACTGGGAATCCAAAGCGTTCAGAATATTGACGAGCAGTGAGGCAGAATTGCTTATTGAAGTTACGATTTCCGCTACCAATGACACCAAAGCAATGTGCGTAATTATGTTCGTAGGCTAAGAAATCGCCAAGTGGATTCGTTAGGACTTCGACGTCTCCGTTATCCACGCCATTTCCACCTTCTAAGTAAGTTGGAAGAAACGCAACGAATGGTTTTCCTACTTTGAAGTAGTCTTCTTGTCCTTTGACAAGGTCTTTCACATTCGTTAGTGTCACGTTTAAAGAGGGTTCCAAAAAGCGTAAATGGTCTTTTAAACGAGTGACAAAGTTATGTGTATTTCCGGTTAAACTAATATAAATAATGGGTAATTCTTTCGACATTGAGCGACCTCCTGAAAGACATTTTACTGTCTATAAGTATACCGCACTTTCTCAAATCCTTCTAGAGGGTGTTTTTAAACTTTTAAAAATCGTGAAAATCGGCTATAATACTTGAGAATAAACACGAAGGAGATACTCATGTCACACTTAAAAGAAGAAGTACAATCTCGCAAGACCTTTGCGATTATTTCCCACCCGGATGCTGGGAAAACAACGATTACAGAACAATTACTCTTATACGGGGGTGCGATTCGTCAAGCCGGTACCGTAAAAGGGAAGAAAACAGGGAAGTTTGCAAAATCTGACTGGATGGAAATCGAAAAGCAACGTGGGATTTCTGTAACGAGTTCAGTGATGCAAGTGGAATACGATGGAAACCATATTAATATTGTGGATACACCAGGGCACGAGGACTTCTCAGAAGATACGTATCGTACATTAATGGCTGTGGATAGTGCCGTGATGGTCATCGACAGTGCCAAAGGGATTGAGCCGCAAACGAAGAAATTATTCGAAGTTTGTAGTATGCGTGGCATTCCAATCTTCACATTCATCAACAAATTAGACCGTGATGGACGTGAACCATTAGAATTAATCGCGGAATTAGAAGAAGTATTAGGCATTGACGCGTATCCAATGAACTGGCCAATGGGGATGGGAAAAACATTCCTTGGCTTATATGATATTTACAATAAACGTGTAGAATTGATGCATCCAGAAGAAAATGAAGATAATGACTTCTTACCATTGAACGAAGAGGGCGAAGTGGACGGTGATTATGCGTTTAAACAATCAACGCTATATAGCCAAGCCATCGAGGATGCACAACTTTTACTAGAAGCAGGGAATGCTTTTGACGAAGAAAAAATCGCAGCGGGTAAATTAACGCCTGTATTCTTTGGGTCAGCCTTAACAGGATTTGGGGTTCAAACATTCTTAGACGCATTCGTTGACTTTGCGCCAAGTCCATCTGCTAAGAAAACTGAATCAGGAGAACTCGTTGATCCACTTCAAGAACAATTCACAGGATTCATTTTCAAGATTCAAGCAAACATGAACCCAGCTCACCGCGACCGTATCGCATTTGTACGTATCTGTTCAGGAGAATTTACTCCAGGGATGGATATTACCGTGAACCGTTCGCAAAAGAAAATGAAATTATCTCATACAACGCAATTCATGGCCGATAGCCGTGAAACGGTGAAAGCAGCCGTAGCAGGGGATATCATCGGACTTTACGATACAGGGAACTTCCAAATCGGAGATACGATTTACTCAGGAAAAACTCCTGTTCAGTTCGAACCACTACCACAATTTACGCCTGAAATCTTTAATAAAGTGGCTGCGAAAAACGTGATGAAACAAAAATCATTCCATAAAGGAATCGAGCAGTTAGTACAAGAAGGAGCTATCCAATTGTACAAGACTTACCATACAGGAGAATATATCCTTGGTGCCGTTGGTCAACTTCAATTTGAAGTATTCCAATACCGCTTGTTAAATGAATACAATGCAGAGGTAGTTATGACACCAATCGGAAGTAAGATTGCTCGTTGGATTGACGAAGAACAACTGGATCCAAATATGTCATCAAGCCGTAACTTATTATGTCGCGACCGATTTGACCAACCAGTCTTCTTATTCGAAAACCAATTTGCCTTAAACTGGTTCAAAGATAAACATCCAGATGTAGAATTAAAAGCATTGTTTTAATAAAAATAAGAGACTCTCTAATCGAGTGATTAGAGAGTCTTTTCGAATTTATTTAGTTTAAGCCTCGTATCCCATTAGGATTCCGCCTTGTTCTGCATAATAGCTGCAGATACCGCTTGTATGAATGCTTGAAACGTCCGCTTCTGGGAATTCACCATGAATGGCTGATTGAATTAAGCCGCAGATTTCTGGATTACTGCAGTGGCTAATGACCACTCGGCCACCTTTGTAACCATTTTTCTTCATTTCAGCCCAAAGTGCTTGGACAGCTTTCTTTTGACCTTTTGCTTTGTGAAGAAGGTTTAAAGTTCCTTCTGGAGATGCATTTCCGACTAAGTGGATATTGAGCATTCCGATTACGGCGCCGACTAATTTGTTTAAGCGACCATTTTTCACTAAGTTATCGACACGTG
>URWJ01000072.1 GCA_900551535.1 uncultured Granulicatella sp.
CAGACGTGTGCTCTTCCGATCTAAGTGGACGTCGTTTCTGCCTTTTCGAGTTCAACTACTAGGATACGAGACCGACTTAAACCACTGCGCGATGTGAGCCCCACTTAAACCACTGCGTCTAACTCAAACCACATCCCCTTGAATGCATCATGAAAATTATCATATATGATAATTTCACCATACGTATTTATCTGACAGAATTTATTTTATTGCACAAAAAAAATCCCCACATCTGTGGGGATTTTGTCTTATCTAATACCTAATGCAATTCTTGCATAGCGTGACATTCTATCTGGGCTCCATGCTGGATACCAAACCAATTTCACATCAATTGTCTTCACTTCTTCAATCTCTGCTAAAGCACGATGAATCTCATCCGTAATAATATCCGCTAGCGGGCAACCCATTGTTGTTAGCGTCATATCCACTTGGCAATGCCCTTCTTCATTTAAGTCCACTCGGTAAATAAGTCCAAGATTGACGATATCAATTCCCAGCTCCGGGTCAATCACTGTTTCTAAGGCTTCTAAAATCTTCTCTTGCATTGCTTCTGCAGCATTTTTATTTTCTTCTGTCATATTCTACTCTCCTATTGAAATACTCTTTGGAAAAAGTCAGCAACATCTTCAAACACTTGATGTGGCACACGATGCCCTTCACCTGGTGTTTCATGCCATTCTACATTTTTCGCGTATGCTTCATCTTTAATCGTTTCAAAAAATTCTTTATTCAATTCATACGGCACTTTATCATCCGCTGTTCCATGCCATAAGAATAATGGACGATTATTAATATGTTCTGGATGTTTTGCAAGCGCCATTGCATCTAAGAAGGCTTTGTTCTTTTCAATTTCTGCTTCTAACTCTGCACATTGCTCCTGCGTTGCTCCTGTCATCCAAACCGATGAAATTGTCCATTTAGCAAAACGAGCAGGATCCGCATTTCCCATTAAACTCGCTGCTGCTGTTATATCTGGATACTGGTTAAATAAAGCGTAGGTTGAAATACCACCCATACTTAAACCAGACACCCCAAACTTCGCTTCATCTAAGAGCCCGCGTTGTCTCATTTCTTCTTTTATAATAGGAAGTTCTTTAATGTTATTAGCTACAATTTCCCAGATTTCGCCGCCAATCAGACGCACACCACGGTCTCCGTGTAAGAGTTGGTCTGGTAAAATCGCACGCATTCCACGCTTCGCTAATTCAACTCCAATTGTGACAACACGGTCTTTGCTACCTGTCCATCCATGATAAAACACAACAATTGGGAGTACTTGGTCTTTTAATGATGCATCCACAACTTCAGCATAAGGAACACCACTTACTTCACGATAATCAATTTGAATCATAACTTCCTCTTTCTTATTTCATCTAAAATATGGTAAACTTATACAGATATTGTACTTGATGGAAACTTTGAAAACAAGTTTCCGCTTTTAGAAAATCACTTTGAAAGGAGAAAGAATGGAAAAGAAACTTATTGCCATCGACCTTGATGGAACTACATTAAACAACAACTCAGAACTGACACAAGAAACAATCGACACCCTTCATGCCGTGAAAAACTTAGGTCATGAAGTGGCCATTGTCACAGGTCGCCCTTACCGTAATTCAAAACAATATTACGATCAACTAAATCTTGGCGGGCCAATCGCAAACTTTAACGGTGCCCTCTGCCATATTCCAGGAATGCCTGAATGGGATGGAAAATACCATATCACTCTCGATTCAGAATTCGTACTCGACTTAGTGGCCTTTAACAAGACTCTCCCTGTTGACTACTTAATGGTCGAAGGTACAGAGCTTGTGTATTCAGACATGGAAGAACTTCCAGAATGTCCGTATTATCCAAAAGACCAAAAGCCAATCGTGATTGGGAAAGATACAAAACTCAAAGAACAACCGACTGCTGTTGCTCTCTTCTCGGATGTTGATAAACAGCCAGAGATTAAATCAAAAATCTTAGACCGCTATGATAACGACATCGAAATCCGTACTTGGGGCGGTAGTTTCCCATGTTTAGAAGTGATTTCACCTGGCATTCATAAAGCTAAAGCTCTTGAGCATTTATCTCGTTACTACGGTATTAAACAAGAAAACATTCTTGCCTTTGGTGACGAAGATAACGATATGGAAATGATTGAATACGCAGGACACGGCGTTGCCATGAAAAATGGTATTGAAGAATTGAAAAACATCGCAAATGCGATTACTCCGTTTACTAATGATGAAAATGGATTGGCTAAGTATTTGCAAGAGTACTTCAATCTAAAAGGCGCTTAAGAAAAAACGATAAGGTTACAGACAAAAATGTCTATACACCTTATCGTTTTTTATTTTGTTAAATACACCGAAATAAATTGACTCACAATCGTGAAGTAAACCAAAACGGATGTTAAGTCATTCACGGTTGTGATAAATGGTCCACTGGCAATGGATGGATCAAAGTTGAATTTCTCCAACGCAAATGGAATACAAGTCCCTGTTAATGCCGCCACGAAAATCGAAGCGAACATCGCAAAACCGATAATCCCACCAAGTACAATATTCCCTAGCCATAGACTCACAATTCCAAACACAACGACCCCTGAAATCAATCCGATACCAAGACCGGTTGTCCCCTCTTGCACGAGTACTTTCCAGAAAGATTGTTCTTCCTCATGAAGACCAATCTTACGAATCGCTACCGCAAGAGATTGCGTACCGGTATTTCCGGCAGTACCAGTAATTAGTGTAATAAAAATCGCAAAAATACTTGCTTGTTGAATCAGAGGCTCATATTGTCTGAAAAGGAATGCTGTCACGGTTCCCATAATGAGAAGTGTCATAATTCCTGGCAAGCGGTTAACAATCCCCGCCCACACGCCTTGGTGCGCTTCATCAACGTTTACCCCGGCAAGACCCGAGTAGTCGCTTGTCGCTTCTTCTTCGATAACATCCAACGCATCATCGACGGTGATAATCCCAACCAACGTATTCGTATCGTCGACAACCGGAATAGCAAGAAAGTCATAGTCTTTAATCGTTTGAGCCACTTCTTCTTGCGCATCATTCACGTGCACGGTTACGACACGATCAATCATGATATCTTTGACGAGTTTTTCGTCAGGTTTCACGATTAAGTCTTTCAACGTGAGAATCCCTGTTAAATGATTTTCATCGTCGGTCACATATACATAGTAGATTGTTTCAGCGTCTTCGGCGAAACGTTTTACCGTTGCCATCGCTGTTTTTAAGGTATCTGATTCACGCACGGCGATAAACTCAGTCGTCATCATCGCCCCTGCTGTTTCGTCTTCATAGTTTAATAATTGACGGAGTTCACTTGCCGTTTTATGTGGCATCAAGCGTAAATAAGTGCGGACATTTTCTTCCCCTACTTGCTTCAACACGTCTACCGCATTATCGGAATACATTTCCGCAAGCATTCGTGAGGCATAAGCTTCGTCCATCTCGCTTAAATACTCTTCAACGTCTTCTACGTCTTCTTCTAGTAGTTCGAACACCATTGCCATTTCTTCAGGATTCAGAAATTGGTAGGCTAATTTACGTTCTTCCAGCGTTAAACTTAAATAAATTTGCGCTTGGTCGTACGTATGATTCTCAAAGAAAATCTCACGGAATTGTTGTTTATCTTCCGTTGCCAAGGTGTGTTGAATTTGCTCTAAAATATCTTCAAATTCATATACGATTTCGCTCAATGGTGATTCTCCTCTCTTTATCGCTTGTGGGCTTTAATCCACTCGTCCATATCTTTGGGCAGTGGCGCCACAACGGTAATTTCTTTTTTCGTCATTGGATGAATAAACGTAAGCGAGTGACAATGTAAGGCTTGGCGGTCTAAAATCTCGTCTTTCACCCCACCATATAAATCATCTCCCACAAGTGGTGCACCCATCCATGAGAAATGAACACGAATCTGATGCGTACGCCCAGTGTGTAATAAAATCTCGACAAGGTCCGCTCCAACAAGCGTTTCTTTCTTCCAATATTCTGTTAGCGATGGTTTCCCATCTTCTGATACACAACGATTAATAATCGACCCTTCATGTCGGCCAATCGGCGCATCAATCATGCCATGTTCTTCGAGTGTAGCTGTGTCATGCACAATTGCTAAATACTTCTTCTCAATGGTTTTGTCTCGTAAGGCTTGATCCATCCACGCATGGACAACTCGGTGTTTGGCAAACATCATCACTCCCGTTGTATCACGGTCAAGACGCGTCACCACATGCGTAATTTGGTCCGCATAACCACGTCTCTTATAGTATCCTTTCACACGATTCGCCATCGAATGGTCTGGATGCAACTTCGACGGAATCGAAGCCGTTCCAACAGGCTTATTGATAATGAGTAAATAATCATCCTCATACAAAATATCAATCGGCACTTCACTTGGAATCACGGTCTCATGTTCTCCAGACGGTGGAATCACCATCGTTAGCACATCACCAGGCTGAAGTGTCTTTAAGACAATCTCATGACGACCATTTATCAGTAAGTCTCCATGCGTTTTCACATGGGCAAGAAACGTTCTTGAAATCCCCACTTCTTGTAAGAAGGACCGCATCATCATCGGATACTCGTATGGGTAATTCCACGTTAAAATCAACGGACTTCCTCATTTCCGCGACAGTTCACTTCACGCGAACCGATAAACGCATCTTCCACACGATCCCAGAATGGTGTATGACGATACGCCGCAAACGAAATGCGCTCTCCACTAATCTGTAATTGAATTTCTTCAATCTCATTGGCATCATACGTTAAATGGTCAATCGCCATCACCATGCCCTCTTTACTTTCAGGACGTAGTGTTAAGACATTATCTTTCGCAAAAATCATTGGCGAACTAAGAGTACGATACACACGATTATTAATCGACGCCATTTCTGTCATCTGCATCACTTCTGCACGCGGATGCACCACGGCTCCTCCTAGAGATTTGCTTAAACCAGTTGACCCTGTTGGTGTTGCCACACAAAGCCCATCTCCACGGAAGTTTTCGAATAACTCGCCATTAATATACACTTCGCATAAAAGCGTGCCATTCACTTTACGTAAAGTTGCTTCATTCAAAGCTGCATAGCGAATAACATCTCCGCTTTTGAACTTCACATTCACATCGAGTAATGGATAGCTCACATGCTCTCCTTTGTCTTGTTTCAATGACTCGATTAATTGGTCCACTTCATAGTTACGCCAATCTGTATAGAAGCCTAAGTGCCCTGTATGGATGGCCACAAAACGAATGCTATCTAGTTGATTGCGGTAACGGTGAAAGGCGCCTAAAAGCGTTCCGTCTCCACCAACCGTAATCACCACATCCGGATGCTCATCATCACGCACAAAACAGCCTTCTTGACATAAGCGGTCGAAGGTATTCATGACTTCTTTTGTTTTTTCTGTTTGGTTTCCGTATAAACCGACTTTCATCATGATTCCCTCCGTTTCTTACGTTTACGCTGATTTTCTTTATTAATCGCAAAAATATATTGCGCTTCTTGAATCTCTTCTCTAATTTGAGACATCTCTTCATCAAGCAAGAACGCCGCTTCTGCTGCACGTTCCAAACGCTCATGAATCGTATCAGGGAATTCCCCTTTATATTTATAGTTCAATGAGTGTTCAATCGTTGCCCAGAAATTCATCGCTAGCGTACGAATTTGAATTTCCACAAGGATTTTTTCTTCTCCTTCGATTCGTTGCACTGGATATTCCAATACAATATGGTATGAACGATAGCCACTCGCTTTTTTATTTTGAATATAGTCACGTTCAATTACAATATCAAAGTCATTCCGCTGACGAATCAAGCGAACCACTTCATAAATATCATCGACGAACTGACACATAATGCGAAGCCCTGCAATATCTTGTACTCCTTCAAGGAATTCTTCTCTAGGAATATTACGAACTTGCATCTTTTCTACAATACTCTCTGGAGTCTTCACACGGCCCGTGATAAATTCAATCGGTGCATGCTTTCCTTCCTGACGATACTGACGTCTAATTCCCTTTAATTTAATTTTTAATTCCTCTATTGCTTGATAATACGGAGCTAGAAAGGCATCCCAATCTTCTACTAAGGGTGTTTCCCGTGTTTCCATATTTTCACCTACTTTTTTTCATTTCCGTTCTCTATCATACCATATTTTATAAGGAATCATGACAAATTAAGGCGATTTTTTTCAAATCTGTAATAAAATGAGCTACAATAGAACACTAAAGGAGGAACGGTTATGCCAGAAATCGAAAAAGAGTTTAAGAACTTACTGACAAAAGAACAATACGACGCACTCGTAAACGACTATAAAGAAGTCTTTACAAAAGACGTTACGCAGACCAATAGCTACTACGACTATGAAGGTCTCCTCCAAGAACATAAAATGGCGCTTCGCATTCGCATCGTCGAAGGAAAAGAAACCGGTGAAATCACGCTGAAGATTCCTCAAAGTAGCTTAGAGGTGCTTGAATATACAGAAGTGCTTCCGGTAGAGATTCTGAATGCGTATAACCACGACAAACAATTCACGCTGCCAACTTCGCTTCAGGAAACATTGGAAGATACAGGCATTACAATTCAAACAGTGAATCAAACGGCCCTTCTTACAACGCATCGCTTAGAAGGTGCCCTCTCTGAGAATGAATGGCTTGTTCTAGACGAGAGTCACTATAACGGCAAAGTCGACTTTGAGATGGAAATGGAAGTTCGTAGTCTAGAGCTCTGCGAACCAGTATTCTTGGGCATTTTAGCTAAATATAATATCGTAAGATGCCAAGCAGAAAGCAAAATTAAACGAGCACTGTCCACGAGATGAGTACAAACGTCACGCGTTGTGCAAATTATTCTGACATTTCAACGAACTATGTTACAATGATGTTACAAAGTTAGTTAGGGAACAGGGGTGTAGGATTTTGAG
>URWJ01000073.1 GCA_900551535.1 uncultured Granulicatella sp.
CTTCCGATAATGACTACATCATAAATTGTTCTTTCTTCCATCAGAGATTCTCCTTTTGTATAAACTAAGAGCGCTGAGACATAGTCCAACGCTCCTCTTCATTTTTAAGTGTAAGATACTCCCTTTAAAACGGCAACTTTATTGCTCATCTAAAGTTCCTTCGAGTTTTTTACCTAATTCAATCACGTATTGTTTTAAGCTGTCTTTGATTTCAGGATGTTCTAATCCGAATTCAATACTTGTCTTCATGAAGCCAAATTTATCACCGACATCGAAACGCTCACCTTTGAATTGTTTTGCAAACACTCTTTGAGTAAGGTTCAATGTATCAATGGCATCTGTTAATTGAACTTCGCCACCCGCACCTGGTTCTTGTTTTTCTAAGATTTCAAAGATTTCAGGCGTTAATAAGTAACGACCAATAATCGCTAAGTTACTTGGCGCATCTTCAGGTTTTGGTTTTTCTACGAAACGACGTACATTATATAATCCTTCTTCCACTTGGCTTTCAGGATCGATAATTCCGTATTTATACGTTTCTTCATGAGGAACTTCCATTACGGCGATATTTGAAGCATGTGTTTTTTCGTAACCTTCAATCAATTGTTTTGTTAAAGGCACTTCATCACGCATAATATCGTCCCCAAGCATAATCACGAATGGCTCGCCACCTACGAATGCTTTTGCTTGAAGAACCGCGTCTCCTAACCCTTTTGGATAAGATTGACGCACAAAGTACAAGTTAATTCCTGTTGTTTCTTGAACAAGTTCTAATAACTCTGTCTTTCCTTTTGCTTCAAGGTTTGACTCTAATTCGATGTTTGAGTCGAAATGGTCCTCGATTGGACGTTTGCTCTTACCAGTTACGATTAAGATATCCTCAATTCCTGATGCTAGAGCTTCTTCAACGATATATTGAATCGTTGGTTTGTCTACGATTGGCAGCATTTCTTTCGCCATCGCTTTTGTTGCTGGTAGGAAACGAGTTCCTAACCCTGCTGCTGGAATAACGGCTTTTCTAACTTTTGTCATAGGTCTGTTCCTCCGATTTGGTTTATTGGTGTTCTTTAATTGATGCTTCTGATTTAAATTCACGACCCATTAGGCGTTGAATCTCTTCGCGAACATCATGTCCTTTATATAAAACATTGTAAACAGCAGTTGTAATTGGCATTTCGATATTCTTCTCTTGTGCCAAAGCGTAGACGGCTTTACACGTTTCTACCCCTTCTACAACCATTCCCATATTTTCCAAAATCGTTGGAAGCGGAACGCCTTTCCCGATTTGGTCCCCACATCTCCAGTTACGAGAATGAATACTCGTACATGTTACGATTAAATCGCCCACACCACTAAGTCCAATAAAGGTCAGTGGATCTGCGCCAAATGCAATTCCTAGGCGACTAATTTCTGATAATCCTCTTGTCATTAACGCAGCTTTTGCATTGTCCCCATAGCCTAAACCATGAAGAGCCCCTGCTCCAACCGCAATAACGTTTTTAAGTGCAGCTCCCATTTCTACTCCGACACAGTCCGTATTTGTATAGACACGGAAGAAGGAATTACTGAAAAGAGTTTGTACATACTTAGCAGATTCCAAGTTTTCGCATGCTGCAGTTATGGTTGTGATGTCACGACGCGCCACTTCTTCGGCATGACTTGGTCCAGATAACACCACGATATCTTCGTAGCTGTCACGGTCCAACTCTTCAGCTAAAATTTCTGAAATACGTTTAAACGTTTCTTGTTCTAACCCTTTACTTGCATGAATAATCATCGGTTTATTTTCTAGTAATCCATTTAATTGTTTGGCTACTAAACGAATGACTTTTGTTGGGAGTACGAATAAGACCGCATCCACACCCTTCACGGCTTCGGTTAAATCTAAATAGCCTCGAATTGCTGGGTCCAGAAACACCCCTGGAAGGTAATGTTCATTCGTATGACGCTCATTAATTTCTTGAATTTGAGCTTCGTTATTTCCCCATAAGCGAGCTTCATGATGGTTTTCTGCGAGCACCATTGCCAGTGCTGTCCCCCATGAACCTGCTCCTAAAATAGCTACTTTTGTCATAGTTGTTCTCCTTTACGCTTTTCCAAACAATACTGGAGATTGTGGATCGTCAATCGATACATAATCTGGCACGGCTGGAACTCTACGTCTTCTCACCACGATAATAGCGATGCCTAATAAGAATAACACAATTGAGACTAATTGCGAAATTCGGATAATACCAAACATCCAGAGGCTATCTGTACGCATTCCTTCAATAAAGAAGCGCCCAAATGAATACCATAATAAGTATCCTGACATGATTTCTCCGACTTTTACGCCTTTACGTCTGCGTAAGTAGAATAAAATTAATACGCCGACAAAAGACCAAAGTGATTCATATAAGAAAGTTGGATGGTAATAAACACCATCAATATGCATTTGCTCAATAATAAAAGTTGGTAAATGCAAGCCTTCTAGGAATGCACGCGTTACAGCTTCTCCATGCGCTTCTTGGTTTGTGAAGTTTCCCCAGCGCCCAATCGCTTGTGCGAGTAAAACGACAGGTGCCAAGATGTCTAAGAGTAATGCAAACGATACTTTTTCTTTTTTCGCAAACCAGTAGACAGTTGCTGCACCGGCAATGACACCACCGTAGATGGCTATTCCTCCATGCCAAATTTGGATGATTTCACCAGGATTTGCTAAGTAGTACTGCCATTCAAATAGAATGTAGTACAAGCGAGCTCCGACAAAGCCAAGTGGCACTGCCCAGAATACTAAATCAATGATAAATTCTTTTCGATACCCTTTACGAGTGGCTTCTTTATCCGCCAATGTTGTTGCTAAGTAAATTGCAAAAGCAATAATAATCCCATACCAACGCACTTGTAATCCACCGATTTCAAACGCAATCGGATTAATGGCCGAAACCATTTCTAAAACATTCATGTAACTAACCTCTAAACTTCTTTATTTTCTGCAATTAATTGTGTTAAACGATTCGTGAAGCTTTCTGTTGCATCGAATCCCATTTTCTTCGCACGGAAATTCATACATGCCACTTCTAAGATAATCGAAACGTTACGACCAGTCTTCACTGGGATGCGGATTTTCGGAACCTCAACACCCAACAATTCAACATTTTCCATATATCCACCTAAACGGTCATATCTCTTATCAGGTGTCCAGTTTTCAAGATGAACCACTAAATCGACTTGTTTTTGATCCAGAATTGCCCCTGCACCAAAGAGCGTCATCACATCCACAATACCAACACCGCGGATTTCGATTAAGTTGTTCAAGATTTCTGGTGCTTCCCCGATTAATGTTAATTCATCGTATTGATACAACTCTACTCGGTCATCCGCAACAAGACGGTGTCCTTTTTGCACAAGCTCTAACGCAGTTTCAGATTTACCGACGCCACTTTCACCTGTAATCAACAGACCAATTCCGAATACATCGAGTAATACACCGTGTACCGAAGAACGCTCCGCCAATCTTCCTTCTAAGAAGTTTGTGACACTACTTGATACTTGTGTTGTCTTCGAAGTTGCTTGTAAGATTGGAATTTGCGCTTTTGCAGCAGCTTCCACTAATTCTTTTGGCGGTTCTAGTTTTCTTGAAATAATAAAACATGGTGTCTCTGGTTTACAAAGACGTTCCATCACTTCTAATCGAATCCCTTCATCCATGGATGCCACAAAAGAAGTTTCTGTACGACCTAATAACTGGATACGTTCTGCTGGATAGAAATTTAAAAATCCTGCTAATTCTAATCCCGGTCTTGAAATTTCACTTGTAACGATTGGACGGTCAAGATACTCCTCTCCATAAATTGGTTTTAAATGAATATTCTTGATTAATTCTCTAACCGTAACACTTTTCATATTATCCCTCATTTCTTTATACCCTTCTACTATACCATATTTGAGCGCTTTCTTGTATGCTTTTAGAATTTATTAAACTTCTGTTCATTCTGCCAAATAATCTAAAAAATATTTTTTTAAAAAAATTGAGCAACCTACTTGAATATTTTATAGGATTTTATATAATAGTCTAAGTTTCTGAATAGGAGGAAAAAACATGGTATTTTATTCATATGAATTTTTAAAAAGTAAAGTTCAACAAATTGATTATATTCAATTAGGACTGACACTTTTTGTCATTGTTATTTTAGCAATTGCCTTATATCGTTATTTTAAAAATAAACAAGACACAAAATTTCGCGAATTAGCATTAATCGCCGTCATCGGTATCTTAATTCTTGCTGGTTCTAAGATTGAAGGCTTACAGTCTTCTAAAAATTCAGAAAATCAATATTCTGGAGCCCTTCGCTTCGTTGAAACGATCGCTCAAGATTTACATGTTAATAAAGAAGATGTCTATATTAATACTGAAGCCGCAACGGATGGAGCCATCGTAAAAGTTGGCGATCAATTCTATCGAGTATTAACAGGAGATAGCCCTGAACATTACCTACTCGAAAAAATGGAATTGCAAAATCCAAAAGTGACGATTAAGGAGGCTGAATAAGTTGAACTTTTCATATATCGATGTCGCAATCAAACTTGCACTTGGACTATTATCATTAATTGTTGTTATCAACTACACAGGTAAGGGAAATCTTGCTCCAACCTCTGCCAGTGACCAAGTACAAAACTATGTACTCGGGGGAATTATCGGGGGTGTGATTTATAATCCCTCCATTACCATCTTACAATACTGCATCATCTTATTAATCTGGTTCGCCTTAGTGTTGTCGCTTCGTTGGGTAAAAACAAACAACCGCCAAGTCAAGAAGTTGATTGACGGAGAACCTCTACAGTTAATTAGACATGGGAAAATTGATGTTGAAAATGTGCGTTTAGCTGGTCTAACGGCTCAAGAAGTTGCCTTCAAACTACGCGCACAAGGTGTCTTCTCCATTCGAGATGTAAAAAGTGCGATTTTAGAGCAAAACGGACAATTAATCCTCACAAAATCGGGGGAAGAAAACCCAAAATATCCTCTCATTACTGATGGAGTTATTCAACAAAATGTTTTAGAAGTCATCAACAAAACAGAAGATTGGGTGACTGAACAACTGGCTGCCCAAGATATTCAAGATGTTTCAGATGTATTCCTTGCAGAATACAATAACGGCCAATTAATGGTTGTGAAATACTAATTGAATCCAAACAAAAAAAAGCGACCAATTGGTCGCTTTTTTGTTTGGTCTATTAGTCAACTAGATTTTCAACAAAGCGTTGGAAAATCGTTAACAGAATGCTTACTACTAAGGTAATGAATGGATCCGAGAATGAGAATCCCGGTCCTACAAACCATGATGTCATACTTAACATCATCGCATTTAACACAAAGCTAAAGCATCCAAACGTTACAATCGTTACTGGCAATGTTAAAAGGAATAAAATCGGTTTAACGAATAGGTTTAGTACCGCAAGCACGATACTTGCAACAAGCGCTGCTACCCAGTTTGTAACGTAAAATTGTGGTATAAACCACGCAATCACCAAGAACCCTAATGTGTTAATGGCAATCTTTTTAGTAATTGACACTAAAAATCACTCCAATCGTCGTCATCATCTTCCTCTACGCGGCGCGCTGTTTTACGCGGGCGAGAGCTTCCAGAAGTGTAATAGTAAGTATTTCTGCGTCTATTGTCACGATAATACCCAGTGCTTTCTTCTGGAATAATGATAGCAAGTAAGATGTAAAGGATGATAGGGAAACCTGAGAAACTACAAATAATAAACAGCACACGTACAATTGTTGGATCTACATCGAAGTATTCTGCAATACCGCCCATAACCCCACAAACAACTCTGTTCTTTCTTGAGCGTCTTAATTTTTTCATTTTGTTTATCCTTCTTTCTTGCTACTTGAATCTGATTGTAGCTGATTTACTTGTATATTTCCAGTTGTAGTTTCTGCGACTACTCTTGTCATTGAGTTTCGAGTTTTACGAATCAATGCACTTCTTTCTGCTAAATCCTTCGTTTGTCGAATCACTTCAAAGACTGTTTCATCAAAGTGAATCGAACCAAGTGACGTTTCAATTTCGGCTTCCAGTCCGACTTCTTCAGCAACTTCGATTTTAATATTTCCATTTACGGTTTCAACGTCTACTTTTTTCGTTTCTGGATGTGCGACTGCTACTTTAATATTTCCTGTTACGGCTTCTAGCTTCGTTCCAAGGAATTGACCATCGAGATGAATATTTCCGTTTACCGTTTCAGACACGATATCTTTGAATTCGAGGTGTTCGTATTTAAGGTTTCCGTTTACAGTTTCTGCTTCAAGAAGAACCCCTTTGACATCCTTCAAGCGAATATCTCCATTATCCACTTCGAAGTAATAATCTTTTCCTTCTAATTCTTTCAAATGAATGGTTGTATTCAACCCTTTGATGGCTACATAATCATACACTTTTTGCGGAAGTGAAATCGTCCAGTCGCAATAGACGCGCTTGCTGACACTCTTGATAACAATCTTATCGTCGTCTACGCCAACCCTCACACGGTCACGAACAAATCCTTCTGCATCGAAGAACTCTTCGTCTTGCGCAGCCACGCGGCAATTTCCTTCAATCGTCATCGTGTTGCCAGGAACAGTCTTCACACGAACAATTCCGTTGGCCACTTTGAAATCGAGAATGCTCGCATCATCGATCACTTGATGGAAATGATACGGTACTTTTTTGCCGTTTTTGGCTTCTAAATAAGGCAGGTTCGCTTCTGTATTTTGAATAACTGATCCCACCGCTGTCACAATTGAGTCTGCGAATTTTGCAGCCCATGAAGAGATATTTCCCGCTGTTCTACGAGTTTTATCTTCCCAGTCAGTGTCTTGCACTTTCTTCTTCGCTTTCTTAAAGCTTTCTTCCCATTCTT
>URWJ01000074.1 GCA_900551535.1 uncultured Granulicatella sp.
ATTCTTGAAGAGTATCTAAATTTGCTTGGGAATGCGTTTGTGATTCTTGTGGGGTCCTATCTCGGGCGCCTTCAATAGGAGGGGTGTTCAACAAGCCCTCTTTAGTGGTTACTAAGGATGAAATTTCTGAGTCCCTTCCCTTATTATGAGAAGTTGTAGAAACTGAGGGAGAAATGTTAACAGAAGGATCCCCGGTTTGCGTAGTTCCTCCACTGTTTCCTCCTGTTTTGGCAGGAGCAGCTTCTGCTGTTTGCTGCTGCTGTTGTTGCTGGGCATTCAAGTTCATCATTTTATTTCTATAGTCAGAAGTACTCAAGCAAAATGCGATCAAGGAACTTGGTTCATCTTCGCGGATTATAACGTCACTATCGGTAAAAATGTGTTCCGAAGGACAGGTTGGATAAACAAGGGGTTTCCACAAATACGCAGATCGATCTGCCCAAAAGTTGCTCAAGGTTTTCATCAATAATGATTTTTCAGGTTGTGGAGTGGATTCTACCTTATTGACAGTTGTTGTTGTTATTACAGGTGGAAGCGGCTCCGACTTTGAATTATCTGATTCTCTAACTATTGACTTTGAATTTTCTGAAGTTTCTTTTACTACTGGCTTAGAAGTTAAATGAGTACTTGCGGTGGTCTTTCCAGAGGGGTTCAAAATGTTTTCTCCCCATTGGCTAATGGAATTTTCTAATTCAGTTTCCAAGTTTTGATCTAAATTAGGAGGATTACAATTATTGGCCCGGGAATGTTCTCCCACAGGTGCCTCCAAAGTCTTAACATTCGCAGATGACAAATTATTGCCTGAACTTCTAGAGTGAAGCGGTTCATCAACTGCGTCTTTGACATTTTTATAAATTTCCACAATTGGTGTGGATGTTTGTAATCGTATGGCTTGGTATTTATCCTTATTAAGTTGTAATCTTTCCCTTTCACGTTCCAGTTCAAATTCTTTCGACAGGGCATCAAAATGCATTTGATCGAAAAATGTAGCTAGCTTACTCACCTTATTATTTTTACTATATTCATTAGCAAGTGATGCTAGTCCACATAAACTACTATCACTACTCATTTTTCTTATGTTAGGTCTAGTGCTTTTATCATGAGTCATAGATATACCTGTTCCACTTCTGCTTATTGGCGGACGTTCTTCGGTTTGAGGGGTCAAAGAAGAAGAAACCGACGATGCAGAAGGTGTAACTGTCAAGTGACTAGTACCACTTGTTGGAATAATTGGAGTGTCGTCTTTAAAAGTGGTTATCGTCACGGCATTCTGTGGTTCGTTCGTTATGTCACGATTCTCTGTCGTATTCTTGCTATCAATTTTCGGCTTTTCGACATCTTTCAATTCCTCTAACGGTAATTCGTTCTTTTCTGGTTTCCTCGTCTTCGCCTTTTCATCATGAAGTGATTTTTTGTCTTCGCTGTCTTTTCTTGAAGAATCGTAAAACAGTTTTTTCAGCTGCTTGGCCGTGATACGACTAATATCAGTTTCAGAAGGCAAATAGCTTTTTGCAAATATCGCAAATGTAGAGTTCCAATTTACAGCCTTATCGTATAGAGATTTGATAACCAGGTTCAATGGTAAATGTTGATCGCAAGGACTATCTGCGTAAAAAGTATCCAGGTCTTGCAACATTAATTTTTGCTCCTCTGTAGCATTGCTCTTCAATTCGATAATTTTAGCTTGTCCACTAAGAACTTTATCTTTAGTCATACTATCCAATTTAATACGTTCCAATCGACTTAGGACACTCCCATAGAAATTATTGATCTTTTCCAGAATCTTATAGTATAGTTCCACCTTCAGTTTGATGTCGATATGAGGTTTCCATTTTATTTTGCGTGGTGGGGTTATCAATTCATGAACTTCTAAATCAGAATATTCTAGTCGAACCACTAAATCATTGTAACCAAAGTATTTGACATGATCTTTAGTGAAATCATGAGGACATTTCCCAATTCCTGTCACGCTATCTTTGTAACTCCAAAACATGACTTCTAAATATTTACCGAACGAATAATTCCAGGTTTTTTCGCTAATTTGTAAAATCGGAGTAGATGTCCCACATTTTTTACAATAACTCCACGTGAGGATAATATCTTTTAATTTTGGTAATCTAGTTTGGAATTTTTCGATTAAAACGTCTACTTTTCCTGACCCATGAACATAGCTTCTATAATGATCCAAATACAGACCATTACAGCCTTGTTGGCAGGGATACCTGGCAGTTCCCACGACGTTCTCGATAAACTGACCAATGGAAATATCACTGTCCCAAAAATAGTCAATAGTAACAATTTGAGGGCCAACGCAAGGTGTGGCAGTCTTTGTTGAAACCATTGAGTAGAGAACTGTTATAGACTGATGTGAGCCCGTACCAAGTAAGTTCTGTGATGATGAATATGAAACCTCCCATTGGCGACTTCTCTTCTGAAACTCAAGCTCTAAATTTTCAATTTCCATTTCATGCAGGAATTTTATTAAATTTCCTAAGTGTTTCTTAGTGATAGTCGATTCTAAGCCTTGAAGCATATTTAGTTGCGTTTGCCGATCTAAATCAGATTCGCTTTCATATTGATTGATCCTTTCTATGAGCTTCTTTTCCAAGCCTCTGGCTTTTTCCAATAAAAAGGGAATGGGGAAATCTACCGTTGGTGATACAGTCAAAATTCTGTTATTGAATTTGATCAAGAAATCTGCAAAATAACCTTCGAAAACTTGCAGTTTTTTGGATTCAGCTCTCTTCAAATAAACATCTGTAGAAAGTTGTATGAAATTATCGTTAAAAAATGAACTTTCCAACTTCAATGAAAAAATTGCGTAGACCATAAATTCAGAGACTTGTTTGATTTTTCTCAAGTTTTCAAGACTATCACCTCTTAACAAAATTGTTCCACCAAGTTCTGGGTTACAGCCCCGAAGAAATGTATATGTTTTACTGATGTTTCCATAAATGTAGCTTTTAACTTCAAAAGTTTCACATTCACCCATCTTAATATTCGTAGCCAACTTATCCACAGAAATGGCAATATCTGCTTCTGTTAGCTTGGCAATTCTTTCAATGACTTGTGGTTTCATATTAAACTGTACGACAATGCCTGAGTCATTTAATAGTTCTAACGCGTACCCACTAACATTGGCGCCGACGTATATAATATCAGGATGTAATGACTTTAATCTCGAAACAAGTTTATCCAAATATTCGCGCTCTTGCCTAAAGACGGACTCTATACTTAGAAAGTGGTTATTGTTCTTTTGGTACTCCAGTGGAAACATGATTAATAGTATCCTTGGGTTTTTCAAATGCCGTGGCATTGTTTTCGACGGCAATGCTTTCGAAAAGACAACCCCGTCGATATATTCTGAATTTTGAGGAGATCCACCACTAATTCTTTTTATCTTAACGTAAGTTTGTCTAAAATCTAATGTGTTCAAATCCCTCGCGTTCAGGATGGTCCTTAAAACTTTACGCAAAGCGCCATCTAGAAGGGTTATCCATTCTTGAGGATTGGAAATTTCTTGATCATTCAATAATTGTTTTAATAGGGCATGCATATGTAAAAGAGAGACTTCATTTAATTCTCTCTTTTTTTCCTTTTTCAGTTTGAATCCCGATATACTAGCGATTCTCTTCCAAGGATCGGTGTTGATATTGCTATTACTATTGCTATTATTATTGCTGCCACTGCTATTGCTGAATTTTCTGTCAGTGAGTCTGCTTGCAGCGGATGAAGAGGCCTTGTCTTGCAAAGGAGAAGAATCGTCGTATAGATTATCGTCGCTTACTACAGAAAGTAAATTGGGAGTACTATTGGTCAAGAAATTTAAGTCTCTATAAATGGAACTTTTCGAATTGTTGGGAAAATGCTTGCTTTTACTTTTCCTTCTAAACCTCATCCGCTGTAGTGAAGCTTGCGCTCGTTGAAAAGATTTTGTGGAGTTCCTCATTGATCTAATTGGATTGTCAGTTTTATGGTCATCATTCAATACAGAATATATGGACATGGAACCTTCGTCCTCAGAAGAGTCTTCCTCGTTTAGAGGATATTCTAGGTAAGCGGACGTAGATTTAGATTTTGTCAGTGGGTTTCTTTTCTTCTTATCTAGAGTGAACGTCGTGCCATTGTCGTTTGAGGGAATGTTATTGTTGTCAGCAATACCGCTGGCACTGTTATTATTATTATTATTATTATTATTATCATTATTTCCATTTGCCGTGTCATTTTGTTGCGAAGGACCTTTGGAATTGTAGTTGAATTTAAACTTGTAATTTCTATGAGCATAATTCCCGATAATACGATTGGCAGGATCCAGTATGGAAGAAGACTGTGCAGACGAAGCGGGTGTTGCAGAGCTATTGTTACTGTCCTTGTTAACACTATTGCTGCTTACATAATGGAAAATAGACCTTCTTAAGGAATGCGCAGGATTATTGATGTTGCTGTTGCTATTGGTATTGTTATAGTTGCTGTTGTTGGAAGTAGTGTTGTTGAGGTTGTTGATGGTAATAGTGCTGTTATTGGTGTTATAATGTGGCCTCAAAGTGGAATTAGAGTTGGTATCGTAATGTGATATATTGTCCATATCTCTGATAGTGTACCTTGTGGGCACGGAATCGAGGTGATGATGGCGACCGGGGTTGTCATCTTGATAATGCAAAGCCCTATCGTTTTCCGAATCGAATGAGATTTCCAGCGATCCGCCTTGCTTTGTTGCTGGGATGGCCATCTTCGGTGGTGGTGGGGGTGTAGAAATGAACAATTTAGAATCTTCACCTGAGGTCATTATACTTTGTACGTCATCGTCATTTAATAGGTAGACCTCATTCTGCTGTTGAGGGTTATCCGTTGCTGCTACTGGATCATGGAGATCGGTACTGTTATGGTTGTCCTGTGAAATGAGATGCAAATGCGAATGTGAATGAGAATATGGATTGGTATTGGAAGAACGAGAGCGAGAGCGAGACCTTGGCTCATTCAATTGCATTGTAGAATCATTCTCTTCATCACTGGAGTCCTCGTATGTGTCTGCATGCTCATAACAATTGTAACATACTCGCATCTTGGCATGACAGCCGAATCGATCACCATCTATCAAGAGAGTGCAACTGCTGCAAAAAATTTGGCCGCATATCCTGCAGTGGTGTTTCCTTCTGAAAGTGTTAAACGTTTTACCACAACTGAAACATTCTTTAGAACTCTCGTCCTTCATCCAATATTCCTTTGAGAGGACACCATTGTTACTGGTCTTGTCCTTCTTGCGGTTGTTATAAAATGCGAACAGGAAACTCTTGGACAGGGATGCGGTCAACGAAGAAGAGGCACTCTTTATCGAAGACACTTCATCGCCAACGTCGTCATGATCGCTGTCAGGAGTGCGCGCATAGGAATTCTGCATGGAAATTGGCCGATTGTTCCTAATGGGGATAGCAGTAACAGTGGATTTGGAGGCATATATGCTAGATCGTTTAAAGTTGGAGTCGTTCTTAATGGGCAGCTGCAGCGAGTGGGAAGGCTTATAGCGACTCGGATATCTCTTGATGGTGTTAGAGGGTATCCTCCCACTAGTTGTTGGCGGCATATTTTTCTTATTCACGCTGGTACTAGTGTTAGCATTAGCTTTAATATTCGAATGCGACGCAGTGCCGGTCACGTGACTTGTTGATGTCGCTGTTGCTATCGAGGATGATGTGGGGGGGCTTATTTTTGGCACGGAGATATTGCTCAGAATTGGGTTTGTCACTAGATCCGTCGTAGTCGACGTCGTAGATGTCGACATAATGTGCAGGGACGGTTTCTTAATATAGTTCGGTCTGGATAAGGTAGCATCGATTGTGTTCACAGATGAAGTACCAGTGGAGGACGACCGGACATGTGAGCCATCTGGAAAGGATATAGATGCATGGGGTTCATCCGATGACATGCTGTGTGACGGTCTTGCATGTACAAGATGGAAGCTACCTTGCTATTCGAAATAGTTTTTTGTTTGGCCCTTTATTTACTTTCCATATGGTTTTCGCGTTCGTCAAGAAGTACATTGCGTTTGCGTTGCCTTCGAGGCGAGACGAAGGAAGGAACATAAGAATATAAGAAGCAAAGGAATAAGACGGCTTGTGATACATTTCATGGAAAGAACAGGGGAGAGGAAGAGTTAGAGAGAGTCAACAGAAAAGAAATAAAAAGACTGAAAAGGTCGTCGGCATGGGAATGAAGTACGTATTGCCTTTGCGACTAATTGGTCTAGCGTACCTGTTGGTGCTATTTCAGGTGCATAGGGTAACTGGGTGGGAGTTGTCATATGAGCAGTACCATGCAGCGCATCTGAACGAAGCTATCAACCTAGACAGCGGTTGGAACAAAAGTACCAAGAACCTGCTGTTGCCTTTTAACAGAACGCGCGTACCCGGATCGGAAGGCTCGCGCCAGATCCAGCGCTTCATCATCGAGCACTTCAACAATACGCTGGCGGGAGAATGGGCCGTCGAGACGCAAGCCTTTGAGGAGAACGGTTACCGCTTCAATAACCTTGTTATGACATTACAAAACAATGCGAGCGAGTACTTAGTGCTCGCTGCTCATTATGATACCAAGATAGCGCCCACGGGGATGGTGGGCGCTATCGACAGTGCCGCCTCGTGTGCCGCGCTGCTATATACGGCCCAGTTCCTAACGCACATCGCGTGCCACGAGCGCACGAAAGAGTACAATGACTTAGAGTCGAACACTGTAGTATCGAATTCTACCTTGGGTGTAAAGATCGTATTCTTTGATGGAGAGGAGGCCATTGAAGAGTGGGGCCCCGAGGACTCGATTTATGGAGCACGCCGATTAGCCGCCCAATGGCTTGCTGACGGCACGATGA
>URWJ01000075.1 GCA_900551535.1 uncultured Granulicatella sp.
TTAATAATCGTACCTACTCCGTCGATGTAGAAGAAGTAAGCAAGCAAGAATAAGAATACTTGTTTATGTTCTCCAATACGTTTAATCGTTCCCCATAAACGCATAAAACTTTCTTTAATAGGTTTCTCTGGTTTTTCAATAAATGATTTTTGAGTTACATGCAACCAATACGGAACCGTAAAGATAAACCACCATGTGGCTGTAATGAAGAAACCAGCCATAACGATTGCGTTTGAATTCAATCCACTAAACTGCATAATCATCATAAATAACACGAACGGGAATACACTTCCGATATATCCATACCCGTAACCAGCCGCAGAAATTCTATCCATTCGATCATAAGTGGTTACATCCATAATCGAACTATCATAGAAAATGTTCGAAGCTGAATATCCAATAGCCGATAAAGTATACAATGCCAATAATAAAATCCATTGATCCGTTTCGGCAAACATCATGCCAATCACTGAAAATACACCAAGCAATGTACTCCACGTGAACATCGGATTACGGTATCCTTTGTAATCCGCCAACGCACCCAAAACTGGAGCCATAATGGAAACCGCAAAAGTCGCAATAGAGTTCGCATATCCAAGGTAGGCAGTTGAATCCGCAGCACTGACGCCAGCGTTAGAAGATACCGTCTTAAAATACAACGGAAAAATGGCTGTTGTTATCATTAAAGAATAAACAGAATTGGCCCAGTCCTGCATAATCCAAGCAAATTCTTCTTTTGTATAGTGTTTTGATATTAAGGATTTCAATCCTTTCATGCTGTTATCTCCCTCAATCATAAATTCTTATATAAAAAATAGAATGCAATATAATGCACCCACTATATCACATTCTATCCTAACATATTTTGTTGAAAATCCCTAGGAAATCAATCGATTTTCTTCATCATACAAATCAGGTTCGCCAGTTCCGTTCACAATGGCTTCTGTTACGACCACTTTTGTAATATCTTCACGACTTGGAATTTCGAACATTAAATCCATCATAACGGATTCAATAATACTTCTTAAACCACGCGCACCTGTACGACGTTCGATTGCTTTAGCAGCAATGGCTTGAAGCGCTGCAGGTTCAAACTCTAGTTCCACATTATCCATAGCAAAGAGTTTTTGATATTGCTTCACTAAGGCGTTCTTTGGTTTCGTTAAAATATCAACTAAATCGTCTTTACTTAACGGTTCTAACGCAGCAGTAATTGGAAGACGTCCAATAAACTCTGGAATTAAACCGAATTTTTGTAAATCTTCTGGAATAATCAGTTGCATTAAACTTTCATGACTTGATAAGTTTTTATTCGAAGATCCAAATCCAATCACTTTAGCACCAAGACGTTCTTTCACAATTGTTTCAATTCCATCGAACGCTCCACCAACGATAAATAAAATATTCGTTGTGTCGATTTGAATGAGTTCTTGATGTGGATGCTTACGTCCTCCTTGAGGTGGAACAGACGCAACAGTCCCTTCTAAGATTTTCAGTAAGGCTTGTTGAACCCCTTCACCACTTACATCACGAGTAATAGATACATTCTCGCTCTTACGGGCAATCTTATCAATCTCATCAATATAAATAATCCCTTTTTCAGCACGTTCAATATCATAATCTGTCGCTTGTAATAGTTTTAGAAGAATATTTTCAACATCCTCACCAACGTAACCAGCTTCAGTTAATGTAGTTGCATCTGCTATCGCAAATGGAACATTTAAAATACGCGCTAATGACTGAGCTAAATAAGTTTTACCAGACCCAGTTGGTCCAATTAAACAAATGTTGCTCTTTTGTAATTCAACGTCGTCATCTTCACTAAATAAGTGATTAATACGTTTATAGTGATTGTAAACCGCTACTGCTAATGATTTCTTTGCATGATCTTGACCAACGACGTAATCGTTTAATACCTTTAGGATTTCTTGAGGCTTTAATACCTCAATCATTTCATCCATTGTCATAGAAGAAAATTCTTCATCGATTATTTCTTTACATAAATCAACACATTCATTACAAATAAATACATCAGGACCAGCGATAATTTTCTTTACTTGTTCTTGTGATTTTCCACAAAATGAACATCTTACTTGTTTTGTTTCATCTTTATACAATCTGAAACCTCCATTCTTTTCCTGATTTTTCATTTTAAGAGTACCATAAGTCTCTATTTTCAACAAGAAATGTTGTTTCAAAAAGCGCCGGTCTCTAGCGAAACCGGCGCTTTCTTATTAAATTTTATAAAACTAAGCTTCTTTAGCAGAATCTGTAATTACAGCTAATGCTTTCTTCATTGAGATATCGTTTTTCAACATATCTACTGAAACAGCTGCACGAACTGCATCTTCTTCCATACCGTATTGAGCAGCTAATTCTTTCACTTCGTTAGCTACATCTTCATCAGTTGCTTCGATGCCTTCTTCCTTAACGATTTGTTCTAATACTAAGTTTGTCTTAGTACGAACATCAGCGTCTTTTTCCATCATTTTGTGTAAATCAGCTTCTGTTGTACCAGTGATTTGGTAGTACATTTCAGGAGAGATTCCGTTACGACGCATATCGTTTAAGTAGTGTTCCATTTGACGGTGAACTTCGTCATGAACCATTTCGTGTGGTAAGTCAACGATTTCAGCGTTTTCTACTGCTTTACGTAAAGCTTCATCTGCTACTGCTTCATCAGCAGCTGCTGCTTTAGCTTCTTCTAATTCTTTACGGAATTTTTCTTTTAATTCTGCTAATGTTTCAACTGAATCATCAACATCTTTAGCGAATTCATCTGTTAATTCAGGTAATTCTTTAGTTTTTACTTCGTGAACTTTAACTTTGAATACTGCTTCTTGACCTTTTAAGTTTTCAGCATGGTATTCTTCTGGGAAAGTCACTTTCACTTCTACTTCATCGCCTTCTTTAGCGCCAACTAATTGGTCTTCGAAACCTGGGATGAATGAACCTGAACCTAATTCTAATGAGTGGTTTTCACCTTTTCCGCCTTCAAAAGCTTCATCACCTAAGAAACCTTCGAAGTCGATCACTACTGTGTCACCTAATTCAGCTGCATCTTCTTTAACAACTAATTCAGCTGCACGAGCTTGTTCTTGTAATAAGCGATCTTCAACATCTTGTTCAGATACTGTACGATCTTGTTTTTCAACAGTTAATCCTTTGTATTCACCTAATTTAACTTCAGGTTTAACAATTACTTCTGCTTTAATAACCCATGGTTTACCTTTTTCGATTGATTCGATATCGATTGTTGGTTGAGTTACTGGGAAAATACCAGTTTCTTCAACTGCGTTATCGTATGCATCTGGTAAAAGAATGTTTAACGCATCTTGGTATAAAGCTTCTTCACCGTACATTTTTTCAAATACTTGACGGCTTACTTTACCTTTACGGAAACCAGGTACGTTCACGTTCTTTTTAACGCGGTTAAACGCTTGGTCCAAACCTTTTTTAATATCTTCTTGTGAGATTTCAAATGTTAAAACAACTTTATTTGTTTCAACTTTTTCGAATTTTGCTGTCATATTATTCCTCCATAAATTCATTATTCACCTTAAAGATGAATGGATTTACATACTCATTTATTTTACAATACTCTTCCTCTTTTGTAAAACATAATTGACTTAAACAACAGTAATTTAACAAGAATTTTGAATAGAGATTAAGAAAAAGTAACAAAAGCAATAGTTTTTCTCATTTTTCGCCCAAAATGTTATAATAGACGCCATAGGAGGGATAAAATGATTCAATATCCAAAAGGACAAAAACAATTATCACGGGCTACTCGGTCTCAAACAATGCAAACAAATTATAGTAGTCGCGGTATGGGTTTAGAGAACATATTGAATCAAACCAATGAACTCTATCGCCTTCAAAAACGAGCGGTCATCCACAAGAAACCAACACCGATTCAAGTCGTTAAAGTAAACTACCCTGCCCGTAGTGCAGCGCAGATTACGGAAGCGTATTTTCGTCAGGCGTCTACAACCGACTATAATGGTGTGTATAAAGGAAAATACATCGACTTTGAAGCAAAGGAAACGAAAAATAAGACTTCTTTTCCATTAAAGAATATTCACGAGCATCAGCTAGAACATATGAAAGAGTGCTGTGAACAAGGCGGTATCGCTTTTGTTATTTTTTATTTTTCTAGTTTGAAAGAATATTATTTACTTGAATACAAATGGATTGAACACTTCATTCAGGATTCAAGCACAAAACGTCAATCTATCCCATTGGCCTATATTAAAGAACACGGTCAATCAATTTCACTATCTCTGCAAATGACGCTAAATTACTTAGATGCAGTAGATAGCTTATTATAAAGGAGGTCAATCTATGACTGAAAACAACAATGAACAAACTCGTTCATCGCAGCATCGTCATACGAAGAAAAAGGCACCCACTTCTTCTAAGAAAAAACTCTGGAAGAAAATTTTAATTGGTGTTGCATCTTTTGTGGCAATAGCAATTATTGCAATCGTCGCAATCTTCGCTTACTACGGTGCGACTGCTCCTACCATTCAAGCAAGTGATTTAGAAGGAGCTACTGAAACTAAAATCCTTGATAAAGATGGCGAACTAATTTATTCACTCGGTGGTGAAAAACGAGATCTTATCACCAGTGAACAAGTTCCTCAATTACTAAAAGATGCAATTACTTCAATCGAGGATAAACGCTTCTACTCTCATATGGGGATTGATCCAATCCGTATCGCAGGATCATTCCTACGAAACGCAAAAGCTGGTCAAATCACTCAAGGTGGTAGTACTATCACTCAACAATTAGTGAAGTTAGCGGTATTCTCTACTAAAAAAGAAGACCAAACCTATAAACGTAAAATTCAAGAAATCATGCTAGCCCTTCAATTAGAGAGAAATTACTCTAAAGAACAAATTCTGACGTACTACTTAAACAAAGTGTACATGGCAAATAATGTATACGGATTTGGTACTGCTTCACACTACTACTTCAATAAAGAATTATCTGAATTAAGCTTACCTCAAGTAGCTCTACTTGCCGGATTGCCACAAGCACCTAATTCATACGACCCATATGCTAATGCTGATCAAGCAAAAGAACGTCGTGACTTAGTACTCTATTCCATGAAAGAAAATGGAAAAATTTCAAATGAACAATATGAACAAGCGGTAGCTACTCCAGTTACTGAAGGATTAATCGCACATAATAACAATGTCGATAGTAATGATAAAGCACTTGTTTACGATTCATTCGTAACAATGGTTTTAAAAGAAGTTCAAGAAAAGACAGGACTTGATCCTTATAACGACGGACTTACGATTGAAACAACTATTGATTCAAAAGCGCAACAACGTTTATACGATATCGTTAATACGAATGATTACATTCAATACGTGAATGATAAAATTCAAAATGCGGTTGTAATGTTAGACACAAAAACTGGTGCGGTTCGTGCCGTAAATGGTGGACGTAAACAAACCACACTACTCGGCTATAACCGTGCAACTGACAATACACGTAGTACTGGTTCAACGATTAAACCAGTCATAGACTACGGTCCTGCCATCGAATACCTCAACTATTCAACTGGTCAAACCATCATGGACCAAAGAACTACTTATTCAAATGGTGTTGAACTAAACAACTGGGATTTCAGCCACAAAGGTGCAATGACCTTGCGTACTGCCCTTGTTTATTCTAGAAACACAACAGCTTTACAAACCTTTAAAGCTGTTGGCGAAACAAATATCAAATCATTCTTGAATAATCTAGATATTCAAATCAAAAACGATGGCCAAGATTACTTAGTGGAAAGTAATTCAATCGGTGCAGATATTTCTCCTATCAAGATGGCAGCAGCATATGCCACATTTGGTAATTACGGTAATTATTCAAAACCGTACACTGTAACAAAAGTCACAACTCGTGATGGACAAGTGACTGAATTTAAACCTGAACAAAAACAAGCGATGAAAGATTCAACAGCCTATATGATTACGGATGTACTAAAAGACTCTTTCAAATATGGTTTCGCAACACAAGCGGCTATTCCTGGACTACCTACAGCTGCCAAAACTGGTTCATCTAATTACACTGTTGAACAAAAACGTGCAATGGGAGCTAGTGATTATGAAGATATCATTCCTGACTCATGGTTTATCGGCTACTCTACCGACTACACAATTTCTGCATGGACTGGTTATGATAATCCGTATGAACAAGGTGGCGGTGTGGACACTACCGAACAAGAATACTCAAGACTTATTTATTACTACTTAATGAAATATATGGCTGAATCTTCTAGCGGAGATGATTGGGTACAACCAGACAGTGTTGTCAAACAACAAATCGAAATTGGATCTGACCCATTAAGCTTACCTGGACCAAGAACTCCAGCGAACATGATTGCAACTGAGCTATTTGTTAAAGGACATGTCCCTACTCAACAATCTATGAACTATGGTACGAAGATTGAAGGACCAACTGGTTTGAAAGCTACTTACGATAAGAGTAAAAAGACGTTGACTGTAACGTGGGATAATTATAAAACGAACTCTAAAGATAAGCCACAATACAAAGTCACTGTGAACGGACAAACACAAACTGTATCAACAAATAAAGTGACATTCCAAAATATCAGTGGACCTAGCGTATCGGTAACTCTAGTTGTAACTGTTGGTAAAGATAGTTCTGACCCGATTACAAATGAGTTCCAACTAGAACAACCAACAACAGCTGAGGAACGTACGACTCAGCAAAACCAGCAACAAAATAATCGTCAGCAAAACAACAATAATAACAACAATACTAATGAACAAACCACTCAAGAAGC
>URWJ01000076.1 GCA_900551535.1 uncultured Granulicatella sp.
GACCGTCAACCTGAATTTACACAAGTCGATATTGAAACAAGTTTCTTATCAGCTGAAGAAATTCAAGAAATGATGGAAGGCTTATTGAAGAAAGTGATGAAAGATACATTGGATGTGGATGTTCAAACTCCATTCCCACGTATTTCATTTGCAGAAGCAATGGCTCGTTACGGAAACGACAAACCAGATACTCGTTTCGACTTAGAATTAATCGACGTGAGCGACATCATGAAAGAATCTGACCTTAAAGTGTTCAGTTCATGTATCGAAAACGGAGGAGAAGTAAAAGTCATTAACTTAAAAGGACTTGCAGACGAATATTCTCGTAAAGATGCAGATAGCTTAGCAGACTTTGTTTCTAAATTCGGAGCTAAAGGTTTAGCATGGATTAAAGTTGAAGAAGATGGCTTGAAAGGCCCAATCGCGAAATTCATCGTGAACCAAGAAGCTGCTTTCCGTGAACGTATCAATGCAGAAGTAGGAGATATCGTGTTCTTCTGTGCAGACAAACCATCAGTGGTTGCTCAATCATTATCTGAATTACGTTTACACTTTGGTAAGAAACATAACTTAATCGATACAAACAAATTCAACTTCTTATGGGTTGTTGATTGGCCATTATTAGAACATGACGCTGAAGAAGACCGTTATGTTGCAATGCACCACCCATTCACTCGTCCAGCAAACGAAGATTTCCAAGCATTAATCGATGATCCAGCGGGAGCGAAAGCACAAGCCTACGATATCGTATTAAATGGATATGAATTAGGTGGAGGTTCATTACGTATTTACCGTCGCGATATGCAAGAAGCGATGTTCAAAGTTTTAGGATTTACAAAAGAATCTGCAGAAAGTCAATTTGGATTCTTATTAGACGCATTAGATTACGGATTCCCACCACACGGAGGAATTGCTCTTGGTTTAGACCGTTTAGTAATGTTACTAGCTGGTGAAGACAACATCCGTGAAGTCATCGCGTTTCCTAAGAACAGCTCAGCAGTGGATCCAATGACACAAGCTCCAAGTGAAGTGTCAGCGAAACAATTAGATGAGCTTTCATTAAAAATTAAATAAGACCTGAATGGATTTCTAAAAGGAGGAAGAAACTTTGAAGAGTAGTAAAGGGGTTGTGTTTAAACGGCAACAACGTATCCTTCAGCTTTTACAAGAAAACCATGAGATGTCTGTTGAAGACTTATCGAAAGAGTTAGAAGTTTCTGAAATCACCATTCGAAGAGATTTACAACAATTTGAAGACCAAGGAGTTATTGAGCGTTTCTACGGAGGCGCGCGGTATCTTGCTGGAAAAATTAAAAAAGAAAACGTGGATCAAATTCAATATAATTCCATGAAGAAAAACATCGCAAGAAGAGCCGCGGGATTAGTAAGAGATCATGATATGGTCTTTATTAACTCAGGCTCTACTGCCTTTTTGTTATTAAATTTTCTAGCGGATGCCAACGTTACAATCTTAACGAATAATGGTCGTTCCATCTTCAAAAAGCCAACCACGAAAGCGTCAATCGTGATTAGTGGTGGAGAAATTTTCGAACAGAAAAAATCTCTTGTTGGGGATTTTGCGATTAACTCATTCTCAAAAGCGCGTGCAGACATTTGTTTCCTAGGTGTTGGAGGAATTAGTAAAAACGGGATTTCAACGTATGCACTGCCAGAGACGGCAGTGAACCGTGTGATTTTAGAACGTACAACAGGGCACCGCATCATTGTAACGGAAGGGTTTAAAGTGGGTCGTGATTCAAACTTTCATACAGCGGATTGTAATATGATTACTCATTTAATTACAGATCATACCGCTGACCCTGAAACCGTAGCTTATTTGAAGAGTATCGGTGTGAAAGTGTTATTTATTTCGTAATGAAAAAGAATGTAGAGGTATAAAATGATTGAATTAGGAGAACGATTAACTTGTGTTGCTAGTTTTGTTCCAAACGGTTCAAAGGTATGCGATGTTGGTAGTGACCATGCGTATTTACCAGTGTATTTAATTCAAAATAATCAGATTACTTCAGCGATTGCGGGTGAAGTAGTTGAAGGACCGTTATTATCAGCGAAGCAAACAGTTCGAGATTATCGAATGGAAGACCGCATCGAAGTTCGCTTTGGGGACGGATTGCAAATTCTTTCAAAAGAAGATGAGATTACTGCTGTTACGATTTGTGGGATGGGTGGCGAACTCATTTCTCGCATCCTAGAAGCTGGATATAGTGGCGGTCATTTAAACGGTCAAGAACGACTCATTCTTCAACCAAACGTTGCTGAGTATTTTGTGCGTGAATGGTTAATGATGCATTCGTACCGCATTACTCATGAGTCGGTCGTTGAAGATAATCATCGTTTGTACGAAATTATTGTCGCTGAACCAGTAAACGAACGTGTTGAATACACAGAATTAGAATTAAAATACGGTCCTATTTTATTAAAAGAACCAACAGAATTATGTGTTGCAAAATGGAATCGAATGAACCGTAAAAATAAAGAAATTTTGGAACAATTACAAAAGAGTAAGACGCCTCAACATGAAAAAATTGAGCAGTTTGAAAAAGCGTTTAATGAATTGCAAGGAGTGATTGATCGTGCCAACAGTTAGAGATGTGGTAAGTCGTTTTGAAAAACGAGTGCCAAAGAGTCTTTCGGTTCCAAAAGATCCCATTGGACTTCATTTTGGAGATTGGAATCAAGAAGTGAGAGTGATTATGACAACGTTGGATATTCGTCCAAGTGTCATCGAAGAAGCCATTGCTAAAAACGTTGATTTAATTATTGCGCATCATCCGCCAATTTTTAGACCAGTTGCGTTATTTGATTTAACCGTTCCTCAAAATAAAATGTTCCAACAAATTTTGAAGCATGATATTGCGGTGTACGCAGCACATACCAACCTTGATGTAGTAGAGGGTGGTGTGAATGATTGGTTGGCAGATGAATTGCTATTATCTGATGTAACAGTGATGTCTCCAACAACTACCATTCCATCTGTGAAGGTGATTACTTTTGTCCCTAAAAATGATGCAGAGAAAGTTTTAGAAGCGATGTTTGAAGCGGGAGCTGGAACTATCGGTGACAACTATAAAGACTGTGCCTTCCAAAGCTCTGGCGTAGGACAATTTACACCCGTTGAAGGAGCAAATCCTGCAATCGGATCGTTAAACAAACCAGAATTTGTAGAAGAAGTCAAACTAGAAGTTGTATGCTCTGAAGAAGTGTTAAGTGATGTTTTACGCTTCTTAAGAGAAACACATCCTTACGAAGAACCAGCAATCGACGTCTTCTCGTTGAAGAATGCTGGAAAGACTTTAGGTTTTGGCCGTGTAGGAAATCTTCCAAAAGCAATGACTGGGGATGAATTTATCTCTTTTGTTACTGAGCGCTTTAATCTTAAAGGCTTACGTTATGTTCCATCTCGTGTGAATCCAGATGGCCTTATTTCAAGAGTTGCCGTTATGGGTGGCTCAGGCGGAAATTATTACATGGATGCGCTCAGAAACGGAGCGGATGCCTTTGTGACAGGTGATATTTTTTATCATACAGCACATGATATTCAAGAGACTCCATTATTCCTAGTGGATGCTGGGCATCATATCGAAGTTGTATGTCGAAAACAATTAGCCAAATGGGCTCGTGAATGGAAAGAAGAAAACAATTGGGATGTAACAGTGATTGAAAGTGAAACTTTTACAGATCCATTTGAATTTTATAAAGCAGGTGAAGAAAATGCATAAAGAAATAACAGAACGTTTTATCCGTTACGTAAAGAAAGAAACAAGATCTGACGAAACAAGTCAAACAGTCCCAACAACGCCTTCTCAAACAGCCTTTTTAAAAGACTTAGAACAAGAATTAAATGAATTAGGATTCCAAGAAGTGTATTTAAATCCTAAAAACAGCTTCCTAACAGCAACAATCCCATCAAACGTTGACCATGAAGTGCCAACAGTTGGTTTCATTGCTCACGTGGACACAGCGGACTTTGAAGCTAGAAATATTCAACCGCAAATTCACGAAAACTATAATGGTGAAGCAATCGTTTTAGACGAAGAAGGAAAATTTGTACTAGATCCTAAAGACTTCCCGAACTTAAAGAACTATGTTGGACAAACATTAATCACAACAAACGGGAAAACTTTACTAGGTGCTGATGACAAATCTGGTGTGACAGAAATCGTAACAGCAGGTGCATATTTATTACAACATCCAGAAATCAAACACGGAAAAATTCGTGTAGCGTTTGGTCCTGATGAAGAAATCGGACGTGGCGCTGATTTATTCGACGTAGAGCAATTTGCATGTGATTTTGCTTATACAATGGACGGTGGACCCGTTGGTGAATTAGAATACGAAAGCTTCAACGCTTGTCGTGCTACAGTTCGTATTCAAGGAAAAAATGTTCACCCTGGTACAGCGAAAGATACAATGGTGAGCGCACTTGAATTAGCACGTAAGTTCCAAAACGCACTTCCAGAATTCGAAGTTCCTGAACATACAACAGGACGTGAAGGATTCTATCACTTAGTAGCTGCAGAAGGTGTTGTGGAAGAAGCGAAATTAGTGTACATCTTACGTGACCACAGCCGTGAATTATTCAATGCGAAAAAGGACATGATGCTTCGTATCGCTTCTCGTATGAATAAAGAGTTAGATACAGACCGTATTACTGTTGATTTACACGACGAATACTACAACATGGCTGAAATTATCGAGAAAGATATCCGTTGTGTTGATGTGGCAAAACAAGCGTTAGAAAACTTAGACATCGTCCCAATTATTAAACCAATCCGTGGTGGTACTGATGGTTCTAAAATTTCATTCATGGGATTACCAACGCCAAACATCTTTGCTGGTGGCGAAAACATGCATGGACGTTATGAATATGTTGCTGTTGAATCAATGGAAAAAGCAACACAAGTCATTATCGAAATTGCTCGTTTAGCAGCATTATAATTTTAGACAAGAAAAAGAAAGGAGTGAGTTCATGACATTTGATGGTATTTTCACCAAATGGATGATGGACGAAGTAGCGCCTCAATTAGTGGGAGGACGGATTACAAAGATTCATCAGCCATTACCATACGATGTACAGTTCACCATTCGTGCTAACCGTAAGAACTACTTACTTGTTTGTTCGGCACATCCAATGATGGCTCGTGTACAATTTATTTCTGAGAAACCAGAGAATCCAGAAGTTGCTCCTAACTTTTGTATGATTCTTCGTAAGTATTTAGAAGGGTCTATTATTCAATCATTCACTCAAGTGGAAAATGACCGTATTTTACACATGGACGTTTCCACACGTGATGAACTTGGAGATAAGGCGGGGTACCGTTTCACTATTGAGATGATGGGTCGTCACAGTAATTTATTTTTGGTGAATCAAGAAGATAACACGATTATCGATTGCGTGAAGCGCGTCTCTCTTGGCCAAAACAGTTATCGTACCTTACAACCAGGTGCTGGCTATGTGATGCCTCCTCAAACTCAAAAGAAAAATCCTTTTGAGTATTCGCTCTTTGAATTAGACAGTTTACTTCATCCATTTATGGACGAACCTGGTGAGAGAACATTGATGAATGTCTTTCAAGGGATTAGTAAACAGTCAGCTCACGAAATTGTGGAGCGTAGTGAAAGAGAGGGACAAAGTTTAGCGGAAGCCTTACATCACTATCTCGAAGAAGGAAATACATCGATTCAGCCTACACTTACAAAGGTAGAGGATGGGAAGACATACTTCTTACCATTCCCATATTTAAGTAAGACTGGTGAATCCCAAAGTTTTGATACACTTTCTGAATTGTTAAGTGCGTACTATGTACAGAAGATTCAAGAAGAGAAGATTCAACAATTAGCAGGGCACCTATTACAAATGTTGAAATCTGAACTGCGTAAGAACCGTGAGAAAATGGTAAAACTCGATGAAGACTTAGCACGAACTGAAGATGCGGATCATTATCGCGTTTATGGAGACTTGATTAACACATACCAACACCAAGTTGAAAAAGGTGCAAGTAGTGTAACGGTTCAAAACTTCTATCAAGACTATGAAGAAGTGACGATTCCATTAAATCCATTATTAACGGCTTCCCAAAATGCGCAGGCGTATTTTAAAAAATACCAAAAACTAAGAAATGCGGTAACGCATATTCATGAGCAACAAGAAGCCACTAAAAACGAGATGGACTACCTAGAAAGTGTTATTTACCAAATTGAAGAAGCAGATGTATTCAACTTAGAAGCCATTCGTGAAGAGCTTGTGGCTAGTGGATACTTAAAGCGTTCTGCTCTGAAAAAAGGCATTAAGAAACAAGGTGGCGCGAAACCGCATGTGTTCTACGCAACAGATGGAACTCGTATTCTTGTTGGACGTAATAACTTACAAAATGACCAATTAACGCTACGCCAAGCGAAAAAGGAATACTTATGGCTTCATGCGCAAAATATTCCTGGTTCGCACGTGATTATTGAATCCAGTGACCCGGCGGAAGAAACGATTGGTGAGGGCGCGATGCTCGCGGCATACTACTCGAAATATCGACTTTCTGGGACGGTTCCTGTGGATTATGTTCAAGTATCGAAAATTCGTAAACCAAATGGAGCTAAACCAGGTTTTGTAGTCTACGAAGGCCAACAAAATACTTATATTACGCCTGATCCATTAAAGGTAGAAGCGTTAAGAAATAATAAACCGAAATAGAGGGATGTTATGAAAATTATTGTGA
>URWJ01000077.1 GCA_900551535.1 uncultured Granulicatella sp.
CAACGTCACCGCGTCTCTTTTTCAAAGATGCCTTACTTTCGACATTACTGTTAAACCAAATTGGGAATCATCGTTTTGAGAAATTAAAACAACGATTCTTAGTGTCGAAACCAGGCGATTTAGGAGAAAACGAAAGTGCGCAGTTTGAAGATGCTTACAGACTTCCTTATAACATGGAGACTTATACAAGAAACCATGCGCAAGAAAACCGCATGGTACTAGATAGCAAGCAACAGCCGAAATTCGAGTTTACGTCGGATGTGGATTGGGATTTAATCGAAGGACTATTGAAAACAGAATTTGTCGACTTGAATTCCATCACAAAAGACGTTCGCAAAATCGTCGATGCCTTGTACCGCGCATATGGATTCACGGAACAAGAAATCGCACAATTCTTAGTGATTGCGTCTGATTTAACAACGAAAGTCATTGATGAAGAGTTCTTGTTGAAATTAGGACAAGAAGCTGCTCAAGATAAAGTGACGCAACTTCGCAGTGAAGAAGTGGTTGAAACACCAATCGCAGAACCGAATGAAGTGCAAGTGGTAGAAGGGGTCTCGCAAGAAGAGATAGCCATTCAACAATTGATTCAAGCTGCGAAAGCGATGGCGCCAATCGACTTTGTTTCAAGCATCAAGGCGCAAAAGAAAGGCTATGTCTCAAAAGCAGAACGTCAATTAATTTTTGATTTAGTATCTGTCAGCGGCTTGCCAAATGAAGTGTTGAATATTTTATTCCACTATGCTTTAGTGCAGCTCGATAACGCGACACTGGCTCGAAACTTTATCGATGCAATCGCCAACGACTGGGCTACAAAAGAAATCAAGACGGCTCAAGAGGCAATGGAAGCAGTTAGAAACCGCGACTTGCAACGAGAAGTGAAACGAAAACAACAACTTCATAATGCAGGTAAAAATAACTATAGAAGAAATAATGGTTATCAAGAACAATTGCCAGATTGGGCAAAAGATTCTAATGCGAAGGAGAAACAAACGCCTGTTCCTAGTGAGGGCCAATCCACACAAGTTTCAAGTAATTTAGCCGAGCAAATCGCAAAATTAAAAACAAGTAATCAAAGAGAACAACAATAACGGAGGTGAACGAATTGGAAGGATTAAAAGGATTTTTAGATCAAAGAGGAGCCGCACAAGGCATGCCGAACATGCAAAACATCGAAAAAGAAATCTTTGAAGATGAAGATGTAAAAGCTTTTCTTGAGCAACATAAAGAAGAATTGACTCCCGAAGCTATTCGTAAAGGAATGTCTGCGTTATTGGAGTTTCGAATGGAAAGAGATGCCAGAAAGAATCACAAGGAAGTGAAAGCTCCAGGCCTCGAACCATGTTTAGAAGTGCATAATGGATTTATTTTAGTGAATTACAAACGTACTGAAGAAGCGATTCGCCAGGAAAGAGAACGCAAGCGTAGACGCCTGATTCATTCGATTAATATGCCGAAAAATATCGCAGAAGCTCGCTTCTCTGATACGGCTCTTACAAAAGAAAGAGAAGATGTCATTCGAGAATTATTGAATTTTATCGAAGCTTACAAAACGGACAGCACTACATACCATAAAGGTTTATACTTAGCAGGACCTTTTGGGGTTGGTAAAACATATATGATGGGCGCTTTAGCAAATGAGCTTTCTGAGAACGGCATTGAAACGACGCTTGTCAATGTTCCAACGTACAGTGCAGAAATTAAGCAAGCCATTGCGACAAATACTGTTGAAGCGAAATTAGTATCGATTAAAAACACACCAATCTTAGTGTTGGATGATATCGGTGCGGAAATGAATAGTGCATGGTTCAGAGATGAAGTGTTGATGGTCATCTTACAACACCGTATGTTGCAAGAATTACCAACGTTCTTCACATCGAACTTCACGATTGATCAGTTAGAAGCGCATTTTGCTCATTCAAACAAAGGAGACCAAGAACTTCTTAAAGCAAAACGTCTGATTGAACGGATTCGTTTCTTAGCAAAAGAGTATTTTGTCGATGGACAAAACCACAGAAATCCATCCTAGATGAAAATGCTTGAAAATATGAAAGATTAGTGGTTAAATACTAATGAACTAAATATTTTGAAAATGATGAAAAAGACAAGAAACTATCTCTTGGTTACATTTCAGCGAGAAGTGGGTTGGTGCAACACTTCATCCGGAATAGTTTTACCACTTTTGAATCTTTGCTTGAATTCAGTAGAGCAAGGCGCATCGGAGCGTTATTCCGTTGAGGTTCATCTTTTTTGATGAACAAATTTGGGTGGAACCACGTAGAATATGACGTCCCATAGTTTGCAGTAGCAGACTATGGGATTTTTTGTTTATTTCAGAAATTTCAAAAAGAAAGAAGGAAGAAAATGTCAATGATTAAAATTACTTTTCCAGATGGTGCCGTTAAGGAGTTTCCAAAAGGAATTACAGTAAAAGAAGTTGCAGAAAGCATTAGCAAAAGCTTAGCGAAAAAAGCATTAGCAGGTAAAGTGAACGGAGAATTAGTAGACTTCGATCGTCCAATCGAAGAAGATGCTTCTATCGAAATCGTTACACCAGATCACGAAGATGCATTAGGAATCTTACGTCACTCAACAGCACACTTATTAGCACATGCGTTAACTCGTTTATACCCAGGAATTCACTTCGGAGTAGGACCAGCAATCGAAACAGGATTCTACTACGATACTGATATGCCAAATCAATTAACAGAAGATGCTCTTCCAGAAGTGGAAGCAGAAATGATGAAAATCGTTAAAGAAAACTACCCAATCGTTCGTCGTGAAGTAAGCCGTAAAGAAGCGTTAGAAATCTTCGCAAACGACCCTTATAAAGTAGAATTAATTAACGGTTTACCAGAAGATGAAACAATCACTGTTTACCAACAAGAAGATTTCGTAGACTTATGTCGTGGTATCCACGTTCCTTCAACAGGACGTATCCAAGTCTTCAAATTATTATCACTTGCAGGAGCTTACTGGAGAGGTGACTCTAACAACAAGATGATGCAACGTGTTTACGGTACAGCATTCTTCGATAAAGCAGACTTAAAAGAATTCTTGAAAATGCGTGAAGAAGCCAAAGAACGTGACCACCGTAAATTAGGAAAAGAATTAGATTTATTCATGATTAGCCAAGAAGTTGGTTCAGGATTACCATTCTGGTTACCAAAAGGGGCTACAATCCGTCGTACAATCGAACGTTACATCGTAGATAAAGAAATCAGCCTTGGATATCAACACGTGTACACTCCAGTTATGGCTGATGTAGGTCTTTACAAAACTTCAGGTCACTGGGCTCACTATCAAGAAGATATGTTCCCACCAATGGACATGGGCGATGGCGAAATGCTTGTATTACGTCCAATGAACTGTCCTCACCACATGATGGTTTATAAAAACCACATCCACAGCTACCGTGAATTACCAATTCGTATTGCTGAATTAGGAATGATGCACCGTTATGAAAAATCAGGTGCGTTATCTGGTTTACAACGTGTACGTGAAATGACTCTTAACGATGGGCATACATTCGTTCGTCCTGACCAAATTAAAGACGAATTCAAACGTATCTTAGACCTAATCCGTGAAGTATATAGTGACTTCAATGTAAAAGATTATCGTTTCCGTTTAAGCTATCGTGATCCTGAAGATAAACATAAATACTTCGATGACGATGAAATGTGGAACAAAGCAGAATCAATGTTAAAAGAAGCGATGGATGAAATGGGATTAGAATACTTCGAAGCTATCGGTGAAGCAGCATTCTACGGTCCTAAATTAGATATTCAATTCCGTACTGCAATGGGATTAGAAGAAACAATGTCTACAATCCAATTAGACTTCTTATTACCAGAACGTTTCGACTTAACATACGTTGGTGAAGATGGAGATAACACTCACCGTCCAGTGGTTATCCACCGTGGGGTTGTATCGACTGCAGAACGTTTCGTAGCATATTTAATCGAAGAATACAAAGGAGCATTCCCAACTTGGTTAGCTCCAGTTCAAGCAACAATCATTCCTGTAAGTGTGGAACATCATTATGATGCTGCACGTGAGTTGAAAGAAAAAATGGCTCGCTTAGGAATGCGTGTAGAACTTGATGACCGTAATGAAAAAATGGGTTACAAGATTCGTGCATCTCAAACTCAAAAAATCCCTTATCAATTAGTAATTGGGGATAAAGAGGTTGAAGAAGGTACTGTAACTGTTCGTCGTTATGGTTCTAAAGAAACTAAATCAATGTCTGTTGAAGCGTACTTAGAATACGTACAACGCGAGATTGCAAACTTCTCTCGTCCGCTTGAAGACTAATTTTTCAAAGGCTCGTAGCAATACGAGTCTTTTTTGTGCTTAATTATAAATATAAAACCGAAGGTTTTGATTTATGGCGGTATTCGGTTTAAGAAGGAGATTTCTGCTTCTTATAAAATATAGGAGAGTGCATTTTTATAGAGGTGTCGTTCTTTCGAATCGATGCGGATGTCTTCATAAAAGCTGTAATGGGATACCGGTGCAAGCCTTGGTCTTGCACCTTCAAAGCCTCAAAAACGGGAGTAAGGAATGAATTCCTAACTCCCGTTAATTCGTTTTGATATGATTCCCCATTACTGCTTTTATAGAATCCGCATGGTTCTCCAGAACGCGTTTAAAAATTTTATTCGTATATTTTATAAGATGAGCTATCCTTCTTAGACCGCCATAAATCAAAATGCGGATAAAAAAGACGACTCTTGTGAAAAATTAGTGTTCGCTAAAATTGGAGTGCCCGCTAGTGCTGTTCATGGTGAGGTGAGTATTGAAATAGTGGGAGTGGATGTTTGACAAAATCAGGTTGCAAAGTTAAGATAAGTGTATTGGTAGATCTCTCCGCGTGTGGAGGGACTTTTTTTATGCATAAATACAATTAATGAGAAGGAGAGTTTTAATGGTAGTTGAAGAAAACCAAAATCCCTTGGGATACGAAAAAATTATTACATTGATTCGCAAAATGGCGATTCCGGCGATTGTCGCGAATGTGGTGAACGCGCTCTATAATATCGTTGACCAAATTTTTATTGGACAAGGGGTAGGGTATCTTGGGAATGCAGCTACAAATATTGCTTTTCCAATTACAACCATCTGTATGGCGATTGGTTTAATGGTAGGAATTGGTGCCGCGTCAAACTTTAACTTGGCGCTGGGCCGAAAAGAGGACAAGCATGCTCGTGAAGTAGCAGGGACTGCAGTGGTACTGTTGGTGACAGCTGGGTTAATGATTATGAGCGTGGTTCTATTGTTTTTACAACCATTATTGAACTTGTTTGGTGCTACTGATCAGATTTTAGGATACGCCAGTGAGTATGCAGGAATTACAGCTTTTGGGATTCCGTTCTTCATGATTTCGATTGGTTTTAATCCATTAGTTCGTGCAGATGGTAGGGCCACTTACTCGATGATGGCCATTATTTATCTTTGGGTTTAATATGGGGATTGCAGGAGCTGCGTGGGCAACAGTGATTAGTCAAATTGTTTCAGCAATCGTATTACTCGCGTATATACCAAGATTTAAATCCGTTCGCTTTGAGCGTAGCGACTTTAAGTTGTCGTTTGAAGATGTAAAAGTGATTGCATCTCTTGGGTTAACCTCGTTCATCTTCCAAATTTCAGCGACCATCGTTCAAATTACATCGAACAACTTACTTCGTACATACGGCGCACAATCAGTTTACGGTAGTGATATTCCGATTGCAGTCGGCGGTGTTGTAAGTAAAATCTTCGTTATTTTCATTGCAGTTGTGATTGGGTTAAATCAAGGAGCACAGCCGATTTTAGGATTTAACTATGGTGCAAAAAAATATTCACGTGTCCATGAAACGATGAACTTGCTATTAAAAGTCACTTTAATTTTATCGATAATACTATGGATATTATTCGAAGTTTTCCCACTCCAACTCATTCAAATGTTTGGAAGTGGGGATGCTCTTTATTATGAATTTGGCGTTCGATATGCGCGTGCTTACTTATTCTTTACTTTCATTAATGGGATAACCATTATTGTGACAACATTTTTCCCTGCAATCGGAAAAGCGAAATTAGGGGCTATTTTATCTCTGACACGTCAATTATTTGTTCTACTTCCAGTGATGCTTCTTCTTTCAACATTGTTTGGAGTGGATGGACTTATTTTTTCAGGACCTGTTTCAGATTTCGTTTCATTCATAATTTGTATCACAGTTTATCTCAATCAAATGCGCAAAATTCCAAAGGTAGACGAACTTTTGGTATAATGGTAAGAGGTAACGGAAGGGGTATGATTTATGGAATGGTCTAAATTACTATCAACAAAACGTATTTCTGGGAAAAAAGCGACTCACCGCAATGAGTTTGATGATGATTACAAACGGATTGTAACGAGTCCGGCTTTTAGACGTTTGCAAGATAAAACGCAGGTATTTCCTTTAGAAAGACTTGATTTTATCCATACGAGACTGACGCACTCATTAGAAGTTGCTATGGTGGCGAGGTCCTTGGCTAAAGAAATTGTGATTCTTTTACAGGAAGAAGTTAAAAAGCAACCTGATAGCAGTCGTCAAGAAATGATTGATAGACAAGAAGATGTCTTGAAAATTGTTGAATGTGCGAGTTTAGTTCATGATTTAGGAAACCCTCCGTACGGACATTTTGGAGAAGATAT
>URWJ01000078.1 GCA_900551535.1 uncultured Granulicatella sp.
TCAGTGAGTTGCTCAAACAACGCCACGATTTGTTCTCCGTAAGCACCTTTGTCTTGATTATCGATATAAATCTTCGTTTCAATCGTTAAATCAGACGGATTGAAGGCACTCTTTGTGGTAAACGCCAAGAATAGCGTTAATAGAAATGGCATTAAGACCATGAGTAATAGCGCCGGAAAAGACTTCAGAGAGGATATTAAATTGGCTTTAATATAACGAATGTATCTCATAAGTCCTCCTTAATCACGAAGCGTTTTTCCTGTTAATTGTAAGAACGCCTCTTCTAATGTCGTTTCTTTTACGTTGACGGATTTAATCACGAGTTGTGCCTGTTCGACTTGCTCAATCAATTTCATCATCGAGAAAATCGTTTGGTCGATCGTGAGGGCTATGTCTTGGCCGTCCACTGTTACAAATTGAATGCCGTTTTCGCTATTCTTCAACACTTCGTCAAATCCAGCAGGCACGCGGTCCAATGTGAGGGCTACCGTTTGTGTATGCCCCACGAGTTTTTTCACTTCTTCTTTCGTGCCATACGCCACTTCTTCTCCTAAATCGAGAATGAAGACACGCTTACAGAGGGCTTCGATTTCCTCCATATAGTGCGATGTGTAAAGAATTGTCGTGCCTTGTTCGGCAAGAGACTGAATATAGTCGAAGATATGTTGACGCGACTGCGCATCAACCCCAACAGTTGGTTCATCTAAAATCAAAATCGAAGGGTTATGCAACATCGCAACGGCAATATTCAAGCGACGTTTCATCCCGCCAGAGTAGTTTTTCACTTTTTCTTTCTTCTTGTCGGTTAGACCGGCCACTTCCAGCAACTTCTCAATTTGGCTCTTTAACTCTGCTCCCGCTAAGCCATAGAGTCCACCGAAGTATTCTAAGTTGTCGACCGCGTTCAATTCCTCAAGAAGCGCGATATCTTGTGGCACTAAGCCTAAGTGTTTTCGAATTTCTACTTTATCGGTTTTAATCGACTTTCCATTAATGAAAATCTCACCGCTATCCATCGATTGAATCCCTGTCAGAATATCAATCAATGTACTTTTCCCGGCTCCATTAGGTCCAAGTAATCCAAAAAGTTCCCCTTCCATAATTTCAAAGGAAACATTTTGTAGGACTTTTTGTCGTCCGTAAGATTTGGTTACGTCTTTAATTTCAATCATATGTACACCTCTTTATCGAATAAATGAAAGAATGGCTGTTAATAAACAAAGAACAATCGCGACGATTTTTTCCTGTTTTAAATCTTTAGGGGTCTTCTTGGATTCGTTCATTTGTTTATCCTCCTACTTGTTTGTACCCTTATCATAGCAAACACCCATCGGAGTCTATAGTCCAAAACGTCATCACGTATCGTGACTAAAGTCATGTTTTCTATAAAAAATGCCCCGACTCTTTCAGATTCTATACTCCATGGTGGTTTGTCTGAAAGAATCGGAGCAGTCTTGATTATTGTTTGAGTTTGTTTTCGTACGCGAAAATCACAAGTTGAGTGCGGTCACGCAATTCTAATTTCGATAGAATCGTACTAATATTATTTTTTACGGTTCCTTCTGAGAGGAAGAGCGTTTGCGCGATTTCTTTATTGCTTAAGCCTTGCGCCACTTGTTGGATGAGTTCCACCTCACGCGGTGTGAGCCCCCATTTTTCTGCATCAAAGGCTGCAGGCTTCTCAACAGTCGTATTCGTCAGTAGCGCCTCTGAAATCACCGTATCCATCACGACTTTTCCAGACAGAGCGACTTTAATCCCGTCAAGAATCGCCTCTGGACTACTGTCTTTTAATAAATACCCCGAAGCACCATTTTGCACGGCTTCGACAATATATTCAGTATCTTGGAAGGTCGTCACAATCAGCACCTTCACCTCTGGAAAGGCCTCTTTAATGAGCTTCGTTCCTTCAATCCCGTTACTCTCTGGCATGCGAATATCCATCAAGACCACATCTGGTTGGTGCTCCTTGCAGGCTTCAAAGGCTGCACGTCCACTCTCTGCTAAAGCGAGGACTTCGACATTACCACTCGCCTCAAGCATGATTTTTAAACCCGTACGGATGAGCATTTCATCGTCGGCAATAATAAGTTTGATTGGGTTTGTCATGGTTCTCCTCGTTTCTATTGTTTTTCTGTATTCGGTAGGATCATTTGCACGGTCACACCTGGATTTGACGCCTCAAGTGTCACCGACCCGCCTTCTGCACGAAGTCGTTCTTGGAGGGATTTGAGTCCGCCTTTTGGAGCTAAATCGACCGCTCCCGTTCCGTTATCTTTAATCGTTACGACTAATTGCGATGGATTATACATCAGTAGCACGGTAATGCGTGTTGCTTGGCCATGTCGCATCGCGTTTGTAATCGCCTCTTGGACCCCACGGAAGATACTGAGCTCTGCCTCACTTGTGAGCGTGAAGGTTGGCTCATTTTTTCTAAATTGAATATCGATGCCGCTGTTGACTTGCACCTCGTGGAAAAATTCTTCCAGCGCAATATCCAGCTGCTTCTTATCCATTTGTTCCGGCTTCAAGTCATGAACAATCTTACGCACTTCTTGCAATCCTTCGACGGCAAAATCACGAAGCCCTTCGCTCATTTCTTGAATCGGTGAATTTTGTTGCTTCGCCAGTTGCGAAATGGCCCCTAGCTGAATAATAATCGTGGACAGACTGTGTCCCACAGAATCGTGAATCTCACGAGAAATTCGGTTTCGCTCTTGCAGCGTGAAGATTTCCTTCATCGTCCCCATTTTATATTGGGCTTGTTGCAAGTCATACCGTTGCTCGCTAAGTTTTTGCTCGGCTTTTTCCAACTCTTCTTGCAGCGCTCTTCGCTCTTCCAAAATATGATTTCCATAAGAGAAGAATAAAAGGAAGAACAAGGTCATCACGACTTGAATGCTGTTCCCTTGTTGAACGGCTGGAACGATAACGACCGCCCCTAATATGAACTGTAAAATCAATGCATTTCTAAAGGAGAATCGTAGACTCACCTCGAAGCAGAGAAGTAGAATCAGTCCTGTAAAAATGGTATGGAAATACAAACAGAGGAGGACGACCGCGATGCCTTCAATCAGGATATACCACTGATATTTCAATGAATAATAGCCAACTTGCACAAGCGCGATAAATCCAAAGAAGAAGGCGATGTCTCCTGCGTTCATATTCGGCAGTTGCGACCATTCAAAAAGCGCAAAAAGGATGAAACCATACCGAATAATGAATCGTACCCATTGATCGATTTTCATGATTTCACCCCTTTGTCATTACTGATTTAATAAAAATAAAAACGCGATAAAATTATTGAGAAAATGCATCGAGATAGATGCAAAAACATTGTCGTTATAATAACGATACATCCCAACAATCGGAATCGTTAATGGAACGTACATCAACGCCGCTGTCCAGTCAATCAAACCTGCAGCATCTTTTGAAAGTGCGTGAAGTAGCACGAATAGAAACGCTGAAATAAACGTTAATACGTGAACGTTGAGCGATTTCTTAAACGAACCAATGATGGCTTCACGAAACACCAATTCTTCTAGGATTGGCGCCACAACGCATAGTAGAACAAACATCAAGACGGCGTCATTTGCGCTCATCATCTTCTCAATTTGTTCTTGGTTGTCCGACGTCACATCTCCAATAAACTGAGCGACCGCAATTGCTAATCCGATACGAAGTGCGTATCCAATTGCCAAATCTCGAATAAACGGACGCTTGATGAAGTTTTTGAACCCTTCCACAAGCTTCTCGCGGAACAATGCGACCCCAATCGCTGTTGAAACCAGTTGAAGGATCAGGTAGGCATTTGTATCAACACTTGGTCCCGAAGACGTATAACGAATAAAGAACGCCGGGAAAACCATCAAGTTTAAAAAGTAAACAACCCATAATAGAACCGCATTTTTCTTCATAGAACACCTCTAGTCATCCGTGAAACGGACTGGTTTTGTATTTTTAATGCTATAGATTTTTTCAATTTTGCCATCATGCCATACGATACCGTGAAGCGCGCCGCCAAAAACAGCTCCGCCATCGATACCGATTTTGCCATCATGTTGCCATAATTTCATAAAGTCGCCATCTTCGTTTAAGCCACGTAAAGGTGTGTGCCCGAAGATAATCGTTTTGCCAGTGTTGTTGGCCCCTTTATGGAATGGCTCACGAATCCAGTAGAAGTCTTTTGGCTCAGTGTCGTGCCAGTCGTCTAAGCGTAAATCCACTCCAGCATGCGCTAAGAGCAAGTCGCCTTCATCGATAAAGAGAGGACGTTCTCTTAGAAATGCGATGAGTTCTGGATATTGTGCTTTAATCGCTTCGGCATCTTCCACAGGATTGACCGGAGTCCCTTGTGGTCGACCGAGTAAGTCGTTAATCGTCGTATCCCCATTGTTTCTGAAGTAGTGTGGAAAACGTCCTTCAGGATCGTCGATAAATGCAAGGAACATCACTTCATGATTTCCCATCAAATACCATGCGTTTTTCTCTTTCGCATATTTCATCCCTGTTAGGACACTACGTTTATTGTCTGGTCCACGGTCAATCAAGTCTCCCATGAAGACAAGTTGCTGAGTTTCTTCGTCCCAGTTTTGAAGCATTTCTTCCATCATGTCTGCTTCGCCGTGAATATCACCAATAATAAAATACGTTTTTTTCATTTTCTACACCTCAATTGCTCTGTTACTGTCTATTATAGCAAACTTTCGCGTCAATATGAAAGTGGATTTGACTCATGAAAAATTTTGCAAAAAAAGAAGCCTTACTTTCGTAAGACTTCTTCGTCATTTAAGATTATTGGTTTTCTTTTTTACGAGTGAATAATAACGCTGCCGCTACAACCACAAGTACGCCACCTACGATTACAGAGATACCTTTTGCTGTACCTGTATTTGGTAATTCAGGACGTTTTGGTTCTTCTGTTGTTGGAACTGCTGGAGTTTCTGTTGTTGAACCTTCAGTTGTAGTTCCTTCTGTAGTTGTTGAAGCTGTTGTTGTTGAAGCAGTAGTTGTTGTTGCTTCTGTTGTCGTTGAAGCAGTAGTTGTTGTTGCTTCTGTTGTCGTTGAAGCTGTTGTTGTTGTTGCTTCTGTTGTTGTTGAAGCAGTAGTTGTTGTTGCTTCTGTTGTTGTTGAAGCAGTAGTTGTTGTTGCTTCTGTTGTCGTTGAAGCTGTAGTTGTTGTTGCTTCTGTTGTTGTAGTACTTTCAGTAGTTGATTCAGTCGTAGTTGTTGAAGTTGTGCTTTCTGTAGTACTTTCAGTTGTGCTTTCAGTTGTTGTTGTCGTAGTAGTTGTAGTAGTAGTTTCAGGCATTTCACCGTCAGCTGTACCAGAACCAGATAATAATGTGTAAGTTACATCTGTTGATTGTTCACTATCTAAACCGTCAGCTGTAATTGAGATTCTGTTTTGTGGGTTCTTTGTAGGATCCACTAAGTTTACGATATAGTCAACGTAAATAATTTTATCTGTTGTATCGATTTTTACTTTAATACCTGTATCAGTGATTTCATAGTCACTTTCAGAAAGGAATCCAGCTGAAACCCATGGATTTTCTGAATCTACTAATTCAACACGTAATGAACCAGGTACGTATGTTTGGTTTGAATCCCATACGTCTTTGATTTCAACATTTTTTAATGTTTTTTTAGATTGGTTTAAACGTGCCCACCAGTGAACTTGTTCAGCGTTCTCTGTTGGTTGAAGACCCCATTTAGTAACCATTTCTCCTGGAGTAGGTCCTTCAAGTGGATCGATTTTTTGTGATACGACAGTACCGTTAAAATCAAGTTCTTGAGTAGTATCTGCTAAACGATTGTCTGGTTCCCACTTAACATCAACTGTTAATTCGATGTTTTTGTTTAACTTGTGGTCTTTGAAGTATGGACCAAATGTTACTGTGACATTGCCATTTTCTGGTGACACTTCAGCATATGCTACTGTTTCTCCCGCTTTATTATAAATTGGGAAGCTGTAAGAAGATTGAATTTTCACAGGTGAATTCACTTTGAATGTCATTGTGTCATTCAAGTTGATATCGATATTATCAGGAATATCTACTTTGAATGTAATTCCCCAACGAGCATATAAATCGGATGCATCTCCCGAGATTTGAACAGTTGGATTCTTCACTTCAATCGCTGTTCCATTTTTTGTTACTTCTGCCGCACTTACTTGTTTTGGAGCAAAGAATACTGCTAAAGCAAATAGAGCGGATAGTAATAAGAATAATTTCTTTTTCATAAAAATCCTCCTAGTTTCTTGATTTAAATTCTATTCTTTCAAAATCAATCAATTTTTATCCTAAAATCAACACTGTTTTTTCGAAAAAGCGATTACGTTTTGAAAGAAATTTGAACATAAATCAACTAATAGTTATTCTAAACTACTATTGCTCTAACTGCAATTCAAAAACCCCTAAATCATGTGTTTTTAATGATTTTTTTCTTTTAAAATGAAAAATAAAAAAGCTAGAAATATCGGAAATATTTCTAGCTTGCTCAATTATTCTAAAATTCATTTAAAGCTACTTGCCGGGATTGAACCGGCGACCTCCACCTTACCAAGGTGACGCTCTACCGACTGAGCTAAAGCAGCATTTTTTGGGTAAAAAAAAAGAACTCCGCCAGTAGGACTCGAACCTACGACATCATGATTAACAGTCATGCGCTACT
>URWJ01000079.1 GCA_900551535.1 uncultured Granulicatella sp.
GAGCAGCGTAATGCAAGGCTGCATTCACGTCTGAACCGCGAATGGATTTTTGAAGTGCAGAGATGACGTCGTAATGTTGGTCGCCGTCTTTATCATAGGAGAGTGCTTTTCTTTGGATACATTCTTCTGCGATTTGAATCGTGATATGAATCTTTCCATCCTCACTTGCTTCAGTTGATTTAGCGGCTAGTTCTAGTGCGTTTAGGGCGCTTCTGACGTCTCCGTTTGTACTGTTTGCAAAGTGAGTTAATGCTTCTTCTGTGACGTCTAAATCGAGTTTGCCTAGACCGCGATCTTCGTCTTCGATGGCTTTGACGAGCGCTTTTTTTATATCCTGCGAAGAAAGTGGCTTAAGTTCGAAAATTTGAGTTCGACTACGAATCGCTGGGTTGATAGAAATATATGGATTCTCAGTGGTTGCTCCAACTAAAATAATTCGACCGTTTTCCAGATGAGGCAATAAGAAGTCTTGTTTCGTTTTATCGAGTCGGTGAATTTCATCGAGTAGTAGAATGACGCTACCAGACATCTTTGCTTCTTCAGCCACGATTTGTAAGTCTTTTTTTGTATCGGTTGCCGCGTTTAGTTGTCTAAAAGCAACTTTTGTACTTCCGCTAATGGCGCTAGCGATACTTGTTTTCCCAGTTCCTGGAGGCCCATATAAAATCATGGATGATAATTGTTTGGCCACAACCATGCGATTGATAATTTTTCCAGGAGAGACAAGATGCTCTTGACCAATCACTTCGTCAATCGTACGAGGTCGCATTCGGTAAGCGAGCGGTTGATGGTTCATGACAGTTCCTCCTTAAATTTCTTTATGTTTAGTGTATCATAAGTTGAAAGAATGATATAATAGGAAAGATTAAAACAACTTATTAGGAGAATAAATAGTCATCCCGTATAATAGTATTGTTTGAAAGTGAGGAGAGTGCAAGGTGAATTACTTAGATTATGCAGCAACGACGCCAGTAAATGCGGAAGTATTAGAAGTGATTACAAAGGAAATGGCTTCTTTTGGAAATCCGTCTAGTGTCTATCGCATTGGTCGTGAACAAAAGCAAAAAATCGAACGTGTGAAGAAAGCTATTTTATCAGAACTACAAGCATCTCCACACGATGCCATTATCTTTACAAGTTCAGGTTCTGAAGGGAATAATTTAGTATTCGAGAGTATATGGGAACATTTTGCAAAAGAAAAAGGGCATATCATTGTTTCTGCAGTAGAGCATCCTTCTGTTCGAAAACCTGCTGAATTTTTAGAACAAGAAGGCTTTGAAGTGACGTATTTAGCTCCAAATAAAGATGGCATTGTGACGGTTTCTGAAATTGAGGAGGCTCTAAGAGAGGATACACGTCTGGTTTCTGTCATGACGGTCAATAATGAAACAGGCGCACGTTTCCCAATTGAAGAGATTGCTGCTTTATTAAAAGACAAGCCAACTTATTTCCATACAGATGCCGTTCAAGCCTTTGCACAAGAAGCTTTAACGGTGGATGGAATTGACTATTTAACGGCTTCAGGACATAAAATATATGCGCCAAAAGGGATTGGATTCCTATATAAATCAAAAGATGCGCCAATTCACGCTTTAATTAAAGGCGGCGGGCAAGAGCTAGGGTTCAGAGCAGGAACGGAAAATGTTCCTTATATTTTAGGGCTTGAAAAAGCGATGCAAATCGTTGTAGAAAAAAAAGATGAGCTCGTTCAAAACTATCAAGAGTTACGTGAGTATCTAATCGCGAAGTTATCTGAAAGAGGCATTGAGTTTGAGTTTAACGGCGTAGCAAATCCAAAGAATCCGCATATTTGTAATATCTGGTTGAAGGGAAGAAAAGCAACACAAACGTTAATCTTCAATGATTTAAAAGATGTTTCAGTATCTGCTGGATCTGCATGTTCAGCTGGAAGTGTACAAATCAGTCCAGTATTGTCTGCAATGTTTAAAGGCGAAACGAGTCGTCTTGAAGAATCTGTCAGACTTTCATTTGGAATGGGTTCAACAAAAGAAGATATTGACGCCTTTGTGGACGCACTGCGTTAAGAGAGAGCTTTTGTTTAGAGGCAAAATATGGTAAACTAACGTTGTAGAAAAAGAAAGAGGAGAAGCGCATATGGCATTTACACCAACTGCATCATTAAAAGGGTCAAACCAAGTCTTTTCGGTTAGTCCAACATGTAAAGGATACACATTACGTGATAATGGCTTTACAGAAACAAAATCTGGGAACTTCCAATTAATTCGTAGTTTAGACGAAACAATTGATGATCACCGTGGATTAAAATTAAAAGTCATGGTGGATAAAGATAAGAAACAATTGAAAATTTCGACAGTAACGAAGAATGGCCTGCAAACAGTTGACTTATACGGTAAAGCAAATACTGCTATGGCTGTAGAAAAGTTAGAGTTTATTTTAGAAGGGCTTGTTGAACGAGGAGTTCTCGAAGTAACAACAAAATAGTGTATAAGAAAAGAGAGACAGTTCAAAATTGAACTGTCTCGTTTATCATGCACGGGCGGTGTTCCCTGTAGCTGTATTATTCGACTTCAGGTAGCGGCTTAAATTGTGCTACGAAGCTTTGAGTGTCGCCAAAATAAAGATTCTCGCTAGGAACTTCATATAGCTCCTGCATTCTTTTGCTTAAAGAATATGGAAGATTAGTTGAATCTTTTTCATACTTCGTAAGCGTATCTTTGTTTATTTTAAGATATTTGGCGGCTTCTAACAGTGTTAAATTACGATTTACCCGTGCTGCTCGTAAAGAGATCATCATACACCTTCGCCCCCTTTTTCTCAACTTAATTATAGTGAAAACGCAACCGTTTGTCAAAAACACAATTGGGCAAAAATCCCAGTACTATCGCATTTTCAATGATTTTCAAGCAAAAATTTTGAAAAAAATAAAAATAAATTTAAAATTAGGGTAAATTCTGATAACTCGACCTTCAAATCGACTAGTTCAGGAAATAAATAGAAATGATGGTGAAAGAATGAGTAACGAAAAAACAAGAGTTGTCGTTGGCATGAGTGGAGGGGTTGACTCCTCTGTAACAGCTTTACTATTAAAAGAAGCTGGATATGATGTCATCGGTATTTTTATGAAAAACTGGGATGATACGGACGAAAATGGCGTTTGTACAGCGACTGAAGACTACAAAGACGTAGCTGCAGTGGCAGAACAAATTGGAATTCCGTATTATTCTGTAAACTTTGAGAAAGAATATTGGGACCGTGTATTTGAATACTTCCTTCGCGAATATCGCCTTGGACGTACACCAAACCCAGATGTGATGTGTAATAAAGAAGTGAAATTCCAAGCTTTCTTAGATTATGCTCTTCAACTAGGGGCAGATTATGTGGCGATGGGTCACTATGCTCGTGTAGAAAAAGACGAAAATGGAATTGTTCACTTATTAAGAGGGAAAGACAATAATAAAGACCAAACGTATTTCTTAAGTCAATTGAATCAAAAGCAATTAGAAAAAGCGATGTTCCCAATTGGTCACTTAGAGAAAAAAGAAGTGCGTGAGATTGCTGAAAAGTATGATCTTGCGACTGCGAAGAAGAAAGATTCTACTGGTGTATGTTTCATCGGAGAACGTAACTTCAATGAATTCTTATCAAACTATTTACCAGCTAAACCTGGAAAAATGGTGACATTGGATGGTGAAGTAAAAGGCGACCACGCTGGACTCATGTACTACACAATTGGACAACGCCAAGGTCTTGGTATCGGTGGCGGTGGTAAGACCAATGATCCATGGTTTGTGATCGGGAAAGACTTATCAACGAATACATTATATGTTGGTCAAGGATTCCATCATCCAAACCTTTACTCAGACAGCTTAACGGCTACAGATATTCAATTTACAAATGACCTACCAAAAGAGCAAACATTTGAATGTACGGCTAAATTCAGATACCGTCAACAAGATACTAAAGTGAAAGTAGTATTAGATGAAAAGGACCCAACGCGTGCAACGGTTATTTTTGATGAACCTGTTCGTGCGATTACACCAGGCCAAGCTGTCGTATTTTATGACGGGGAAGAGTGCCTTGGTGGAGGCATCATCGATAAAGCGTATATGAACGGAGAAGAACGTCAATACGTATAAATAAAACAAAGAAAGGAGATTCCAAATGAGTGATACACCTTATATTGTAGGGGAAGTATTAACGACTTTTTTCGAGAATCCGCAAAACTTCTATAAAGTCATGCTCGTTCGCGTTATCGAATCGGATTGCGTGGATGTGGATGATGAGATTGTTGTGACTGGGATTTTCGGACAAATTCATTCGGATATCTCCTATCGTTTTAATGGGAAGATTGTTTCTCATCCAAAATACGGGGAACAATTCCAAGCAGATAATTATCAACAGACGCAACCAACTGGTAAAAGAGGGCTCATTCAATATTTATCGAGTGCTCATTTTCCAGGAATTGGGGAGAAGACGGCTGAGAAGATTATCGAGAAGTTAGGCGAAGAGGCCATGGAGCGTATCTTAAACGACGAGACTGCGCTTGATGGGATTACAGGCCTCACTAAAAAGAAAAAAGAAATGATTCGAGAAGTCATTCAGCAAAACCAGGGTACCGAGAAGTTAATGTTTGAACTGACGAATCTTGGATTTACGCCTGCCATTGCGCAGAAAATTATAGGCATGTATAAAGATAAGGCTAGAGCTGTCTTAGACGAGGATCCATATGTTCTTCTTCAAAGAATTGAAGGACTTGGCTTTAGACGAATGGATAGTATTGCCCAGTCCATGGGAATTGATCCAGACGATACTTCAAGACTTAAGGGCGCGCTCTTTGTAGTGACAAGAGATTTCTGTTATCAAACAGGTGATACTTACTTGATTGCGGAAGTGTTAATTACACAAGCGCAACGATTACTCGAGTCATGCCAAAATTACTTAATCGAACCAGATAAACTAGTAGATGCTTTAAACGAATTAATTCGCGAAGGTGTTGTATTTTCTGATGAAAATCGTATTGCGATTGCATCTTTATATTATGCAGAACTAGGTATTAGTAACGCACTTTCAAAACGAATTACCGCTTCTAAAGTGAACATCAGTAAAGAGAAAATTGAAGAAGCGATTCAACGGACTCAGGAGAAGTTTGAGATTCAATATGATGCGTCTCAAAAAGAGGCTATTTATCGTATTATGACTGAACCGCTCTTTGTATTAACTGGTGGACCAGGGACTGGGAAGACAACGATTATCAATGCTGTCATTGACGTCTATGCGCAACTAAACGAGCTTGATAACGATAATGAGATTGAAGAGGCGATTGTTCTTGCAGCACCAACAGGCCGTGCAGCGAAACGGATGAATGAGTTGACAGGTTATCCTGCTTCTACGATTCACCGCCTGCTTGGGATTGCTATTGATAGTGTTGATGATAGTTTCGAAGACAAGGAAATTGATGGTGAATTCTTAATTATCGATGAGATGTCAATGGTGGATACGTGGCTCATGAACCGAGTGTTTAAAGCTGCACCAGAAGGGTTAAAAATTCTACTTGTCGGTGATAGCAATCAATTACCTTCTGTTGGACCAGGACAAGTCTTAACGGATTTACTGGAAACCAATCAAGTACCAGCCATTGAACTGAAGCAAATTCACCGTCAGACGCAGCAGTCATCGATTGTCGAATTAGCTCATAGCATTAAAGATGGATTCTTGCCACGAAACTTTATGGAGAAACAAATAGACCGTAGCTTCTTACCGTGTTCGACAGAACGATTGGTAACCATTATTGAGCAAGTCGTTGTAGCGGCACTTAAGAAAGGTTATACGAAGCGAGATATTCAAGTGCTGGCTCCGATGTATAAAGGGGATGCGGGTATTAACGCAATCAATCAAATGATGCAAGAAATCTTAAATCCTAAGATTGGAATTTCTGTGCGCGAAGTGGAATCCTTTGATAAAGTCTTCCGTGTAGGGGATAAAGTGCTTCAACTAGTGAATTTACCAGAAGAAAATGTCTTCAATGGTGATATTGGTGAAATCACAGCGATTCAATTTGCGAAAGAAAACGATGACCAAGTGGATAAAATTTTTGTTCTATTTGATCAAACGGAAGTCGAGTATCATAGAACTGATTGGCAACAATTGACGCTGGCGTATTGCTGCTCGATTCATAAGGCGCAAGGTTCTGAATTCAAGATGGTCATTTTACCAATGGTGAATCAGTACTCACGAATGTTGCAAAGAAATCTATTGTATACGGCAGTTACAAGAAGTCAGCAGTATCTCATCATGTGTGGGGAAGCAGGAGCGTTCCAAAAGAGTGCAACTACCATCCCTCCAAAACGAGCAACTTTCTTACAAGAGTTCTTAACGAATTTCGACATTGAAAAGACAGAAGAAATTCCAGCAATTAAACAGAATAAAACGGAGTCGTCGCTTGATGATACGGTTCATTCAGACGAAGACAAAGAAATCCAATTAACCATCCAAGCAATTGAAGAAGGACTTATTTCTCCGATGATTGGAATGGACGATGTCACACCATACGATTTTATGACAAGAAGCTAGTTTTCTAGCTTCTTTTTTTCGTGTTTTTTCGGCCAGAATTAATTGCCATCTGTCCATGATGTAGGGTAAAA
>URWJ01000080.1 GCA_900551535.1 uncultured Granulicatella sp.
TGAACGATTTGGCTCGCTGTATTTTCGATATCGATACCATCTTTAACAGTTGTTTTGATTGTTGCTGCGATATCAAATTTATAGTAACGGCCGAATTCGAATTTAGTTGTGTCGATGACGCTGTTTTCATTTACAAATTCTGCTTTAGAAGTTGCACTGATTTTACCGTCTTCTACTTTAATATCGAATTTAGAAGTTACATCTGCACCAGTTACGCTATCGTACACTTTAATGCCATCTGTAGTTACATCTAATTTGTCTTCTTCATAATCATCAGTGATTCCAACATATTGGATGTTTTGGTCTGCAGCGAATTTAGTTGTATCTAACCATACTTGGTAGTAGAATTTGTCACCTTTTTTAAGTGTCTTACCGTTGATGTTTTCTGGTTCGTTGTTTGTTGATTTGTCAGCATATGGGTTTGCATTTGTTTCTGCTACTTCATCTGTTAACTCATTATCATCGTCCATTAGTTTGTCGCCAGTGATATCAAATTTTTCTTTATTCACAACGAATTTCTCTGGTTTGAACTCTGGAGTTGTTGGCGGTGGAGTTACTTTGTTGTTGAACTCTTTGTCATCCGCACCAGTAGCGTTTCCGCCTTCTGAAGCATAAGTTGTTACTGTTGTTAAAACGTGGCCAGATTTAGACACTGTAACAGTAATGTTTGCTTTCATTGTATCGTAGTCCATACGATCTTCTTTTGTCGCTGGGATTACTTCTTCAACAGTATATTTGTGAACGCCGACTTTAGTCTTGTCATAGTTTAATGCTGTAAATGTAACGTTACCGTCTGCATCGTTTTTCACAGTTTCGATTTCGTTACCTTCTGCATCTTTCAATACAAAACTGAACTCTTTATCTTTCAATGGACGACCTTCTAATTTCTTAGTGAAGTCGAATTTAGTTGATACTGGAGGTACTACAAAGTTGTTGAACTCTTGGTCGTCAGCTTTAGAAGTTTCGCCGCCTTCTGCAGAGTAAGTTACTTTAGTTTTTAATACGCCAGCAGCGTCTTGAGTAACTTCAACAGTCATAGTGATTTCCATTGCATCGTAATCAACATCCGCATCAGAACCTGCTTTTTCTGTAATCTTGTACTTGTAAGTACCAGGTTTATTGAATGTTAATTCGCTGAACGAAACTTTACCATCAGCATTTTGAACTGTTTCTTCGTGTCCATCTGGAGAAGATTTTTGTTCTTTAATTGTGAAGCTGAATTCGCCGTCTACTAAGTTACGACCTTCTAAAGTTTTCTTGAATTCAGGTTTCACTTTAACTGGTTCAATCTTCTCATAGTAGTAAACAGGTTGTTTGAATGGTACAAGTGTATTTACTAAGTCAACGTTAATACCAATCCCTTTAACGCCACGTTCTAATTGGCTATTTGGAGAGCTATGTCCGATTCCATCTCCTAAGAATGGTACGAAAACAGTTTTATAAGGAGTATATCCAGCTGCCTTCTGGAAATCAAAACCAACTTCAATTCCATTAGGATGGTTAACTCCATCGGTGCCTGTAAATGCAATTGTATTTAAAGTACTCTTTACTTTAGCTAATTCTTCAGTATTTGCATTTCCTGGTTTAATTGGCTGTGTTTCAGCAATCAACATATATCCATCAGTACTCAAAGTACCATCTGAACGTTTAGATTGTTGTTTAGGGTCAAGTAAGTACACACGAATAACAACTGAACCATCTTCGTCCACTACTTCTTTAATACGTTTTAAGCCATAACGGTCTGCGTCCATGAATTTTGTTCCGACTTTATAAGGAGAACTTACATATCCTGAAGTAGTTGTTGGATCAGCGGCTTGGTATAAGCGATATCCATCAAATTGACGAACACCAGAAGCATTGAAGTTTTGTCCTTCCATTGCTTTCATCTTATAACTTGCTAATTCTTCTTCTTTTCCGCTTTCTTTATACGATTGTGTAGATGTTTCAGTGCGTCCAGCTTGATAGGTTGGGTTTGATTTGTCCACAATTTTATATAAAGTTGTATTGTTAACTACTTGTGGAATAAGCGCATTTGTATCTGTAATTGTACGGCCATCATACGCAGGTTCTACAGCATTAAATTTATCCGTCATTGTACGCGAATTAAATACATCTTGATACAGTTGTGTTTTAGCAACATTTTCTGGAGTTCTCTGATCCAATTTCGCATATGATTGAATCACTTGATCAATATCCCAATGGAATTGTAAAAATGGACTTCCGTCTCTTCCTTTATCTCCTGGATTCTTATCATATTTAACATATAAAGTTAACTCTCCGTTAGATGCTTGTTTTGTCTTTTGGAAAGTTTGTGGCCCACTAGTTTCATTAATTTGAACCGTTTCGATTACTGAACCAGTATTCTTATCTACTAATTCAACAGTAACATTGTTTGAATCACTGAAAGGTTTATAAGCACGTGTATAATAATTTGTATTATATCGTTGATTATATCTTGTTAGATCTAATACGTGGAAAGTATAATCTGTATCTGCTTTTTTGTAGCTAGAGTCTGTAATGTCACGTGATTGTACACGGGCACCGTTAGGATTAGACATGTCAGGAGTTGCTGTTTCGCCCGCTTTAAGTGTTGTCTCAACATCAACTGGAGAGTTGTCACTTCCTTGTGAAGCTGCACGACGAGAACGTGTTCTTGGAGTTTCCCCTGCTGCTGGTGCTGCAGTTGTTGTTTCTTCTGCAGCTGCTGGTGCTGCAGTTGTTTCTGCTGCTGCTTCTGGAGCTGCAGTTGTTTCTTCTGTAGCTGCTGGTGCTGCAGTTGTTTCAGCCTCAGTAGTTGCCTCAGCGGTTGTTGCCGGCGCAGCCGCTGTCGTTGTTGCTTCAGCTGCTGTAGCAGATACTTCTTCTGCTGCTACTGCGTTTGTAGCAAAAATCGTTGTTCCTAATAAGACTGAGCATACGCCAATCGTCAATTTACGTAATGAGAAACGTTGACGCTTGCTAAAGATATCTTTCATTTGGACACTTCCTTTTCTTTTAATTTTTGTTCTTTTTTTCACAAAAGAACGATTACTAGCTCGAAAAGACGAAACAGATTTCACACTTTATCCACAATTAACACTATATATAAAATTTGTTAAAATCTTTTCTACAGCGCATATTCTACTGTAAATATTTTATAAATTCAACCCTACTTTTTTTGAAAATGAAGTGTGTAAAAATCTGTTTTTCCCAGAAAGTTCATATTTTCATTTTCTTTCATGAATTCCGTTTGAAATCCAAATGAATTGAACAAATCCCGTAGGCATCGCGTTTTAAGAATATACCTTATGATTTACCATGATTTTTTGCACAAAAAAACAGCACTCAAAGCATGTTTGAGTACTGTTTTGAAAACGGTTGTATCAACTTTCTTCCCTAAAAGTGAAGAATTTAATTTTTATGCGAATTTTGAGAAATCCCAAATATCTGTCACTAATCCTTCGTAAAATTCAGGTTCGTGACACACCATTAATATACTTCCTTTATATTCTTGTAATGCACGTTTTAGCTCCTCTTTGGCATCTACATCCAAGTGGTTTGTAGGTTCATCGAGTACGAGCACGTTTGATTCTTCGTTCATCAACTTACAGAAGCGAACTTTTGCTTGCTCTCCCCCGCTGAGTACTTGCACTTGACTCTCGATATGTTTACTGGTTAATCCACAACGAGCGAGCGCTGCACGTACTTCTGGTTGTGTCATGGATGGGAAGGTATCCCAGATTTCTTCTAAGGCTGTCTTACGGTTTCCTTTTGGCGTTTCTTGTTCGAAATACCCAAGGTCGATATAGTCGCCACGCGTTACTTTTCCGTTCAATGGCTTAATAATCCCTAATAAGCTCTTCAAGAGTGTCGTTTTACCGATACCATTCGCACCAACGATGGCAATCTTTTGGCCACGTTCCATTTCAAGATTCACATGTCCTGTTAATGGGCGGTCGTATCCAATCACTAAGTCTTCGGCTTGGAAGATGTAACGACCTGGTGCACGAGATGTCTTGAACTCGAATTTTGGTTTTGGCTTCTCACTAGCTAATTCGATGACTTCCATCTTATCGAGTTTCTTCTGACGTGACATCGCCATATTACGTGTAGCCACGCGCGCCTTGTTCCGGTTTACGAAGTCCTTCAAGTCCGCAATCTCTTTTTGTTGACGGTTATACGCCGCTTCTAGTTGAGATTTCTTCATCGCATACACTTCTTGGAACTGATCATAATCCCCAACATAACGGTTCAACTCTTGATTGTCCATATGGTAAATCAAGTTCACGACGCTGTTTAAGAATGGAATATCATGCGAAATGAGGATAAATGCATTTTCGTATTCTTGTAAGTAACGTTTCAACCATTCGATATGCTCTGCGTCTAAGTAGTTTGTCGGCTCGTCGAGTAATAAAATGTCTGGTTTTTCTAATAATAGTTTTGCCAGTAACACTTTTGTACGTTGCCCACCACTGAGTTCACTCACGTCGCTATCCATCCCAAATGCTGCAACGCCTAATGCACGCGCTACTTCATCGATTTTGGCATCAAGAATATAGAAGTCGTGGCTATCTAATCGCTCTTGCAACTCGCCCACTTCTTCCAGCATCGCGTTCATCTCGTCTTCGTTTGCGTCTCCCATTGCCATATACAATTCATTGATACGCGCTTCAGCCACAAATAAATCGTCGAAGGCTTTTTGAAGAACACTGCGAACCGTCATTCCTGGTTCAAGGACGGTATGTTGGTCCAAGTATCCCACCTTTACATTTTTAGACCACTCGATTTTCCCTTCGTCGGGTTGTAATTGACCTGTCACGATATTCATGAAGGTTGATTTCCCTTCACCATTTGCTCCAACGAGTCCGATATGTTCCCCTTTTAATAGACGGAAGCTCACATCATTGAAGATGGCTCTTTCGCCGAAGCCGTGTGTTAATTTTTCTACATTTAAAATACTCATCAACGTTCTCCTTAAGTTTTCTCTGGGTCATTGTATCATAGTTTGCTCTAATGTCAAAAAGGCTGAGCGACGAGGATAAAAAAGGACCCACAATGTGAGTCCAAAACACCGTTTTTCTTTAGAAATTGAAAATTTCGTTCTTCCTTTAAAGATTGGCTATGATGGTTATAATTGCAACAAGAATACCTACAATTGCCAATAGCAGATATTGCTTTTCTTTTACTTCACTCACCATATAGGCAATACTCCCTCCAATTGTTAGCACAAGAGGAAATAGAAGAGCTAAGAGTTTAGGTTCTTGTCTGGACGGATTTCCTGAAAAATCAATTTGTACCGTAACCAAATCAGGTAATGCTATATAGCTATATACCGCTAGAAAAATCGCAATCACAATCATAATTCCAGCAATCCATTTTTTATTCACTATCACCGTCTCCTTTTAACCTAATTAAATTGTGCTTTGTATAAAGCTGCATACGCACCATTTTTTGCGAGCAATTCTTCATGCGTACCGTCTTCTGTCAGTCCATCTTCTGTAACGACAATAATACGGTCTGCATTTTTAATCGTAGCAAGACGGTGAGCAATAATAAAGGTCGTTCTACCTTCTGCCAACTCGTCAAACGATTGTTGAATAAACTTCTCGGTTTGCGTATCGAGCGCGCTCGTTGCTTCGTCCAAGATTAAAATAGAAGGATTCTTCAAGAAAATACGAGCAATTGAGAGGCGTTGTTTTTGTCCGCCTGATAATTTCACACCGCGTTCTCCGATATGCGTATCCACTCCATCTTCTAAATCTTCAATGACTTCTTTCAGTTTCGCTTGCTCGATGGCACGATCTACTTCCTCATCTGTCGCATCGAGTCTACCGTACAATACATTCTCGCGAATCGTTCCATTAAAGAGGAACACATCTTGTTGCACGATACCGATTTGACGGCGAAGCGATTGTAAGGTGAACTGGTTGATGTTTGTTCCATCGACCAAGATTTCTCCTTCTTTTAAATCATAGAAACGAGGAAGTAAGTTTACAAGCGTTGTCTTCCCAACTCCACTTGGCCCAACGAAGGCAACAGTTTGCCCTGGTTCGACCGTTAAATTGATATGTTCTAACACTTTCTTATCTTCTTCGTATCCAAATCCCACGTTTTTATATTCCACTCGTCCTTCAAACGGTGGAGCAGGAATGGCATCGGGTGCGTCTTCAATATCGATTTCGGCACTCATTAATTCTTTGAAACGACGAAATCCCGCAAACCCTTTTGGATAGAGTTCAATCATCGAGTTCATCTTGTTAATTGGTCCCACAAACACATTGGACAGTAAGATGTAGCCAACTAATTCTCCAGCCGTTAGATCACCAATCACCGTGAAGTACGCCCCCACGATTAGGCTGAAGAGATTAATACTGCGCATTAATAAGTAGTTGAAACTGCTGCTTGTCCCCATCGTGCGATAGAACGCAATTTTATTCGAGCGATACTCTTGAATGAGGTCTTCGAAGAGTTGTTGCTCATGACTTTCGTTCGCAAAGGCCTTCACCACACGCATTCCGCTCAGTACATTTTCTAGTCCTGCCGTATAGTTGGCTAACCCCTTGTAGATATTTCGATTGATACGAGACATGCGACGATTAAATACCGCCAGTGCCACCGCAATAATCGGAACGAAGAAAATC